>JAHCJT010000299.1 GCA_026126245.1 Alphaproteobacteria bacterium | reverse complement strand
CGGTCCACTTCTACGAGAAGTATGTCGGCCTGCGCGACGGCGACCGGCCGCCATTCCCCTTCCCCGGCGCCTGGCTGTATGCCGGCGAGCAGCCCGTGCTGCACCTGGTGTCGGACAGCGGCCGCAGCGACCACGGCAGCGGCGCCATCGACCACATCGCGATGCGCTGCACCGACCTGCGCAGCACGCTCGATCTGCTGAAGAAGGATGGCGTGCCGTTCGAGGTGCGCAAGGTCCCGGCCCGGCCGATGCAGCAGGTCTTCATCCACGACCCCGACGGCATCCAGATCGAGATGAATTTCTGGGACGAGCCGCTGGTCGAGGAAGCCACGGAGCATCGCGACGCGACGGCGCCCGTACGGCGGATGGCCCCCGCCACCGCCTGAGGCGAGGCGGTGACGAACCGGATTCCGGCGCGGGTTCAGCGCCGGAAGATGGAAATCTGCGTGCGGTTGGTGCCGGCGCGATAGTTGATGTCGTAGTGGCCGTTCGACGGCACCTGGCTGCACACGCTGCCAGGCGATTGCACGCGGTTGACCGTGTAGGTCGACCACGACGTGCCGCCGGTCATATCGGTGTCGAGCTGGAACGTGAGCGGCGGCGAGCGCGGCGGGCCGCCGCCATAGTTCCAGCACAGGGCATCGTTGTAGTTGGCCGGCAGGCGCACGACCTTCCACTCGCCGTCGCCCCACCGATAGCGGAAGTTGATCTGCACGCCGGTGCGGTTGTGCAGGCAGGCGCAGCCATAGTTCTGGGCCATGGCGGGCGCTGCGGCGAACAGGGTCATGGCGACCACCGCCATGCCGGCGCCCGCGGCGAAACGCTTCCAAATCCGATTTGTCATGAAACACCCCAAGCCGCCTGACAATGGCGGTGAAAATATCCGCGGCTTTGGAACCGCTTGAAGATCATTTTATCGCCAGGCGGCCGACTGTCCAGCCACCCGGACCGACCGCCGTGCGGGAGCCCGCCACACTCCCCGCGCCGGTCGCGTGATGATACAGTCCGGGCATGCTCGATTCTCCCGCTCTGGCCGCGCTGTTTCGCAGCCGCGCCGCCCTGCTGGCGTTGCGCGTGCCGCTGTCGTGGGTCAACGTCGCCACCGGCGCACCGATCACCATCGACGGCCAGACGCTGGATGCCCGGACCCACTGGCTGCTGACCGTGTTCGAGAAGAGCAAGCGGCCCGAGATCCACGACCTGCCGCTGCCCGAAGCCCGCGCCCAGTTCGACACCTACATGCAGGCGCTGTCGGCATCGTTGCTGCCGATGGGCCTCGGCGATCCACCGATCGGCGAGATCATCGACCGCACCATCCCCGGCCCTGGCGGCAGCCTGCCGGCACGCCTCTATCGTCCGCGCGACGTGGCGGCGGGCCGTTTGCCGGCGATCCTGTTCCTGCACGGCGGCAGCTGGGCGCTGGGCGGGCTGGACGCCTACGACCTGCCGTGCCGCTTCCTGGCCGCCAGTTCAGGCTGCCTGGTGATGGCGCTGGACTACCGGCTGGCGCCCGAACACAAATTCCCGGCCGCGGTCGACGACAGCCTCGCGGCCTGGCGCTGGCTGGCCGACAATGCCGAGGCGATCGGCGCCAATCCCAAGCGGCTGGTGGTGGCTGGCGACGCCGCCGGCGGCACTCTTGCTGCGGTGGTGGCGCAGCAGATGCGCGGCCAGGCGGCGGCGCCGGCCGTTCAGCTGCTGATCTACCCGATCCTCGACCTGGCGATGACCACGCGGTCCTACGAGCTGTTCGGCGATCGCTTCCTGGCGACCAAGCGCAGCATGGAATGGAGCCGGGACATCTATCTCGAAGACCTGCGCGACGTCGACGATCCGCGCGTCTCGCCGTTGCGCGCCGACGACCTGTCCGGCCTGCCGCCGGCCCTGATCTTCACCGCGGGCTTCGACGTCGTGCGCGACGAGGGTGCCCTGTACGCCGAGAAACTGCGGGCCGCCGGCGTGCGCGTCGTCTATCGCAATTTCGACAGCCTGATCCACGGCTTCGTCGGCATGCGCGGCGTGCTGCAGGCGGCCGCCCGCGCCATGGACGACATCGTCGCCGGCCTGCGCCACGAGCTGGCGCAGCTCGGCTGATGCGCCGCGCGACACGCCGGGTCACGATCCCGCGGACCGTTCGGCCTGACACCGGATCGGCCCCACCATGAGCCCGCCGCAGGACATCCTGCGCCGACCGATGGCCAGCGCCCGTCTGCGCCTGGCCGACGGCGATATGCGCATCGAGGTGCCGATCCAGGTGCCTTCCGATGCGGTGGCCGCGATCGAGGTGCTGCCGGCGGTCCACCGGCTGCAGGACGCGCTGGTCGATGCCGCGCAGCAGCGTGCGGCGCGCCGGGGCCAGGCGATCTCGTGCCGTCGCGGCTGCGCCGCCTGCTGTCGGCAGCCGGTCGCGCTGATCGACATCGAAGCCTGGGCCCTGGCGGCGCTGGTCGAGCGGCTGCCCGAGCCGCGGCGCAGCACCGTCCGCGCCCGCTTCGCCGCCGCGCTCGAACGGCTGGACGCGGCCGGCCTCAAGAACCGCCTCGCCGAGGCCGGTGATGCGGGCACCCAAGGCGGCGCCATCCGCGCGCTCAGTCTCGACGCCTTCGCGCTGGGCATCGCCTGTCCCTTCCTGGAGGACGAGGCCTGCTCGATCTATGCCGACCGGCCGCTGGCGTGCCGCCAGCACGTCGTGACGACACCGGCCGAGCGTTGCGCCGAGCCGGGCAAGGGCGAGATCGCCGCCCTGCCGGCAACTTCGCTGTCGGCGGCGCTGCAGGGCCTGCTCGATGGCGGCCGCCGGCCGCGACGGCGCTGGGTGCCGCTGGCGCTGGCGCTGGAATGGGCCGCCGCGCACAAGCCGCCGGCCGAACGTCAGCCCGGCCCGGCCTGGATCGAGCGCCTGCTGAAGGCCCTGGCCGACAGCGCCGGCACCGTGATGGGCCGGCACTGAACGCGGCCAGGTTGCGTCAGCCGACGGTGTGCGCCTTCGCCCTCTTGCCCCGCCGGCCGTTGCCGTCCTAAACCTGCTGCAGGGAACATCGAATTACGCGGATGAGCACGCCCGACACGCTGGAAGAGCGCCCGGTTTCGACGCCCGAATCGCGGCGCGAGCGCAAGAAGCAGGAAAACCGCGCCCAGCTGCTGGCGGCAGCCCGCGCCGTGTTTGCCGAGATGGGCTTCGGCGCCGCCAGCGTGCGCGACATCGTGCGCCGCACCGATCTGGCGACCGGCACGTTCTACAACTACTTCGAGGACAAGGACGCGATCTTTGCCGCCGTCGTCGGCGAGCTGACCGACGAGCTGGTGCGCCGCCACCGCGCGGGCCGTGCCGTGGCCGATACGCCCGAGGCGTTCCTGCGCGCCCACTTCGGGGTCTACTTCCGCTTCATCGCCGACGATCCCGAGCTGCTGGCCCTGGCGCGCCGCAACGTCACGGCGATCCGCACCCTGCTCGACCAGCCCGATGTGCGTACCCTGGCGCGCTGCCTGTACGACGACATCAAGGACGCCATGGCGCGCGGCGCCCTGCCGGCCACCGACGCCGCCATGCTGGCCGCCGCCCTGTCCGGCATCGCCTTCGAGGTGTCGGTGATGATGATCGCCCGCGACCCGGTCGACGCCGACGGCGCCGCCGAGTTCGCCACCCGCCTGATGCTCGGCGGCCTGAAGGGCATGGAGATCAAGTAGGTCCGGCTTCCCTCCGCGCGCGGGGAGGGCGATCGCCGGTCGCGTATCGACCATTGTCCCGGACGCCGGCGACAACAGCGGAAATGCCGACGGGGAGCCGCAGCGGCTCCCCGTCGAATATCGTCCCGGGCCTCTCCGGCCCCGCGGTCGGCCTTGCCACTTCGTGGCGAGGCGGTCTGCTAGGCGCCTTGCGTGATGACGTTGCGCAGCACGCCGATCTTCTCGATCTCGACTTCGCAGACGTCGCCCGGCTTCAGCCAGGGCTGCGGGTTGCGCGCCGCCGCGACGCCCGACGGCGTGCCAGTGATGATGACGTCGCCCGGATCGAGCGTCATGACCTTGCTGAGCTCGCTGACCAGGGTCGGCACGTCGAAGATCAGATCGCCGGTGTCGCTGTCCTGCATGGTCTGGCCATTGACGCGGCACATGATGCGCAGCGGCGCACCGCCCTTGGGCAGCTCGTCCGGCGTCACGATGTCCGGGCCGAAGCCGCCGGTGCCGTCGAAATTCTTGCCCAGCGTGAACTGGCCGCCGGACTTGCGCTGCCAGTCGCGCACCGAGCCGTCGTTGAAGCAGGCGTAGCCCGCCACCACCGTCAGCGCCCGCTCCTTGGGCACATTGCGGCATTTGCGGCCGATGATCACCGCCAGCTCGGCTTCCCAGTCGAGCTGGTCGGAATGGCTGGGGCGCGGCATCTTGCCGTTGTGCGGCGTCAGCGTGTTGTTGTAGCGGCAGAACACCACCGGATATGGCGGGATCGGGTTGTTGGTCTCCTCGGCATGCTTGCGGTAGTTGAGGCCGATGCACAGGATCTTGCCGGGGCTGGGGATCGGCGACAGGTATTTCGCCGACTTCTCCGACACGGTGGCGCCCGCCTTGGGCTTGGCGCAGGCCTTGGCAACGGCCGCCTGCACCGTCTTGCCGCCGGCCAGGATCTCGACCACCGACTTCGGCCCGCGCGGCATCTGCTTGCTGAGATCGATGATCTTGCCGTCGACCTTGACGCCAACGACGGCCTTGCCATCGCGTTGGATGGTGCACAACCGCATGTGTTTCTCCCCTGAATTCCGGCGGCGCGAACGCGCCGGCGCGCACCATCGCGCGCGGCCGGTATGGGGTCAAGCGCGACGCGGCCGAAGCGGCGCTTGGCGGCGCATTGCTGCCACCACGCTGTGAGATTCGCGTCTAGGCGGCGGCCGTCGCCCCCGCCAGGGGCGCCAGCGCAACGCCGCTTGCCGCCAGCGACGCCGGCAGTGGCCCGCCGGTGACCCAGTCGAGCAGTTCGACGGTATGCGCCAGCGGGATGGCCGTGGCGGCGCCGATCTGGCCGATGCAGCCGAAATTGCCGGCGGCGATCAGGTCCGGCTCAAGACGCTCGATATTGGCGATCTTGCGGGCGCGCAGGCGGCGCGACAGGGTCGGCTGCAGCACCTGGTACGTGCCGGCCCAGCCGCAGCACAGGTGCCCCTCGGGCACGTCGTGGACCACGAAGCCGGCGGCACGCA
>JAHCJT010000298.1 GCA_026126245.1 Alphaproteobacteria bacterium | reverse complement strand
CCGACGCGCCGGCCCGCCTGTTCATGATGTCGTCGCTGGCGGCGCGCGAGCCGCACCTGTCAGCCTATGCCGCCAGCAAACGCGCAGGCGAAGACCTGCTGGCGACCGCGGCGCCGGCTGCCGGCTGGGTTGCGATCCGGGCGCCGGCCGTCTACGGCCCGGGCGACCGTGAGACCCTGCCGTTCTTCCGCTGGGTGCGGCGCGGCATGGCGCCGGTACCGGCCGGTGGCGGGCGACTGTCGCTGATCCACGTGGCCGACCTGTGCGCGGCGCTGGCCGAGGCCCTGGGTCGGCCGCCGGCCGACGGCATCTACGAGATCGATGATGGCGCCGTCGCCGGCTACACCCTGGCGCAGATGGCGGCGACCGCCGCGGGCGTTTTCGGCCGCCGCGTGCGCACGGCGCCGGTGCCCCGCGTGGTAATGACGGGTGTTGCCGGAATGCAACAGGCGTTGGCGCGCGCAACCGGTCGTGCCGCTATTTTGAGCACGGGCAAGGTGCGTGAAATTTTCCATGATGACTGGGTTGTCACCGATCGGCGCCTCGCCACAAGCCTCGCCTTTGAGCCCCGATTCGATCTGCCGGGTGGCTTTGCCGACACGATCGGATGGTACCAGCGCCAAAACTGGCTGTAGCGCTGACGTAACACTGCGTAACAAATTGTTAATGGCTTGATTCGCGGCCGTTTTGTCCAATGCGCCGTACCCTCAGTCGGCTCCACGAATCATGCGCAGTGCACACAAGTTCAAAGTCTACGACTTTACCGACACGGTCGTGAGCGATCCCGACTCGCCGGCGCGCGAGCAGGTCATCGCCGAGATCGTGCAGCGTCTTGAACCTTTCCAGGTCGACTCGCGGTCGATCCTGGGCTCGACGGTCATCACCAAGGACCTCAACATCGACTCGCTGGCGGTGATGGACATGGTCATGGAGCTGGAGGATCGCTTCGACATCTCGATCCCGCTCAACGACGTGGCCGAGATTCACACCGTGGACGAACTGGCCGACGCGGTCCTGCGCAAGATCGGGAGCCGCTGATCATGGGTATCTTCGACCGCCATCGGCACCTGATCGACACCTACCGCACGATGCAGGAGGCCGGCACCGACCCGCTGGTGACGATGGAGCGGGTGCTGTCGCCGACCGAGGCGCTGATCAACGGCCGCAAGACGCTGCTGGTCGGCACCAACAACTATTTCGGGCTGACCTTCGACAAGGAGTGCATTGCCGCCGCCGTCGAGGCGACCCGCGCCGAAGGCACCGGCACCACCGGCTCGCGCATGCTCAACGGCACCTACGCCGAGCATGCCGCGCTGGAAGCCGAGCTGGCCGACTTCTACGGCATGAAGCATTGCATCGTGACCACGACCGGCTATCAGGCCAATCTCGGCATCATCTCGACGCTGGTCGGCGACGGCGACTATCTCGTGATCGACGCCGACAGCCACGCCTCGATCTACGACGCCTGCAAGCAGACCCAGGCGACCGTCATCCGCTTCAAGCACAACGATCCGGCCAGCCTGGAGGCGCGCCTGCGCCGGCTGAAGGACGAGCCGGGCAACAAGCTGGTCGTGGTCGAGGGCATCTACTCGATGCTCGGCGACACGGCGCCCCTCAAGCAGCTCGTCGACGTCACCAAGCGCTACGGCGGCTACACCATGGTCGACGAGGCCCATTCGCTGGGCGCCCTGGGCGAGCACGGCCGCGGCCTGGTGGAAGAGGTCGGGGTGCTTGACGAGGTCGATTTCGTGGTCGGCACCTTCTCCAAGACGCTGGGCGCCGTCGGCGGCTTCTGCGTCTCGAACCATGACGGGTTCGAGGTGCTGCGTGTCGCCACCCGCGCCTACATGTTCACCGCCTCGCTGCCGCCGTCGATCGTGGCGTCGGTGCGCGCGGCGCTGCGGATCGTGCGCCGCGACGGCGCCAAGCTGCGCGATCGGCTGTGGGACAACGTCGCCACGCTGTACGACGGGCTGGCGGCGGCCGGGTTCCGCCTCGGACCGGAGCACGGACCGGTGGTGGCAGTCATGATGCCTGACCAGATGACCACCGTGGCCGTCTGGAAGGCGCTGCTCGACGACGGCATCTACGTCAACGTGGCGGTGCCGCCGGCGACGCCGGGCGGGCTCTGCCTGCTGCGCTGTTCGCTGTCGGCGGCACATTCGCGGGCCCAGTTGCAGCACATGGTCGAGAGGCTGACCGCCATCGGCCGCCGCTTCGGCGTGGTGGCCATGCCGCAGCGCAAGCGCGCCGTCGCCGCCGGCTAGGTTTCTATCCGACACCTCCACAACGCGGGCCTCTGTGCCCGCGTTTTTTTTGAGCACGTCCGCCGTTCGGGCAGTCGGGATGCACCCGTTCGGTCAGCCATCGATCGGGATATGTCCGGTTTGGGCCCGGACCCGATGGAGCCAGCGGCGGATGGACGGGTAGGGCGCCAGATCGAAATCGCCCTCGTGCGCCACGTGCGTGTAGGCGTAGAGCGCGATGTCGGCAACCGAGTAGCGGTCGCCGACGAAGAAGGCGTGCGATTGGAGGTGAATCTCCATCACGTCGAGCGCCGCGTAGCCCTTGGCACGACGCTCCGCAAGCTGAGCCTGGCGGGGGGCATCGAGCAGGTGGTGCTTGATCCAGTGACGCACCACGGCGATGTACGGCTCGTGGCTGTACTGCTCGAAGAACATCCATTGCAGGACGCGAGCCCGCTCCAGGCGGTCCGCGGGAATCAGCGGCGTGTCCTCCGCCAGGTACCACAGGATGGCGCCGGACTCCGCGATGGACGTGCCATCGTCGAGCTCCAGCAACGGAACCCGCCCGTTGGGGTTTTTCGCCAGGAACGCCGGCACGCGGGTTGCGCCATGGTCGATGTCGTACTCGATGCGCCGGACTGGCCTCGCGAGCTGGGCCATGGCAAGGCGCACCTTGTAGCAGTTTCCCGAATCGGCGTTGTCGTGCAGCGTCGGCAGTGTCGTCTCCCCTGATGATGGCGCGACGCTAGGCGGCAGACATCCGGCCGGCAAACGAATAGGCTGGAGTCTGAGACCAAGCCAGATTTGGCCTTAGGCAACCTATGACCAGACGCCTGCCGCCATTGCTGTCGCTGCGCGCCTTCGAGGCGGCGGCGCGTCACGGCAGTTTCGTGAAGGCCGGCGACGAGCTGGCGCTGACGCCCGCGGCCATCAGCCATCATGTGAAGCTGCTGGAGGCGCATCTGCGGACGGTCCTGTTCACGCGGTTGCCGCGCGGTCTGGCGCTGACCGAGGCCGGCCGGACATGCTTGCCCGGGCTGACCGCCGGGTTCGAGACGCTGGACCGTTCGCTCGCGTCGGTTCGCGCCGAACGCATCGCCGGGCCGCTGGTGATCAGCATGTTGCCCTCGTTTGCGGCGGGCTGGCTGGTCGGCCGCCTGCCACGATTCCGGGCTCGCTATCCCGAGATCGATCTGCATGTCCGCGCCGAGACCGCCATCGTCGATCTCGACCGCGAGGGCGTCGATCTCGCCATCCGCTACGGCACCGGCCGGTTCCCCGGCGTGCGGGCCATCGCCTTCCTGCAGGAAGACGCCTTTCCCGTCTGCGCGCCGAGCATGGTCGGCGGCATGCGCCCGCCGCGGCGCATCGCGGAAGTGCGGCGGCACACGCTGCTGCACGACTCCGGTGCGCGGCGAAACGAACCGTGGATCAACTGGGGCCCGTGGCTGCACGAAGCCGGACTGGACGATGTCGACCTGGCGCGCGGCCTGCATTTTACCGACAGCGCGGTCCTCTACCAGGCGGCGATCGCTGGCCAGGGCATCGCGATCGGGCGCAGCGTGCTGGTCGGCGACCATCTTGCAGCCGGTCGTCTGGTGCGTCCGTTCGGCGCGCCGCGCCGGGTAACACACGGCTACTACCTTGTTGCCCGGGCACGCTCGTCGCCGAAGGTCGAGGCCGGCATCCGATGGCTGCTGGTTGAGGCGGCGGCTGGCTGAACGGGGCTACCGGAAGGCGCCGCGCCGCCAGTAGCGGATCGCCAGCACCGGCGAGGCCAGCAAGGGATGGCGGCGTTGCCAGTCGCTGATGTCGAGGCGTACGCCGGAATGGCGCTGGATCTTCCAGGCGACGTAGTCGGCGCCGCCTTCGAAGGTGAACACGGCCTTCACCAGCCGCAGCACGTTGAGCGTCTTGCCCAGCAGACGGCGCCACGTCCAGGCGCGCCGCGCGCGGCGTCGCGCTGCCGGATCGCCGACCGGACTGTAGCGTCCCGCGGCGTCACGCGTCGCGGCGAAGCCGGCGACGGCCAGCGCCGCCGGCGTCAGCGCCGCATAGCGTGCCGGATCGGCATCGTGCACCTGCGCCGGGCGGGCCGGCGACTCAGGTCGCAGTTCCGCGCCATAGCTTTCGGCGAAGGCGCGCACCCACAGATCGCGGTCCGCGAACGGCGCCTCGAACAGCGGCGCGGTGGCGCGGACGGTGGCGACGACGGCATCCGCCAGCGCGTCGACCAGCGTCTCGCGGGTGCCGGCACCGCGCGCGAAGGGCACCGCCGTCGGCTGGCAGAAACGGCCCCAGAAATAGTTCTGCAGCGTCTCGGCACGCACCAGGCGGCGGAACTGCGCCAGGGTGACGATCGCGTATTTGCAGCGCACCCGGCCGCCGTCGTGCGGCACTTCCAGGTAAAAGACGTTGGGGGGCAGCAGGCGATTGCCCAGCGCCGCCAGCAAGCCGCGGTTGGCGCGCCGCAGATCGTTGACGATCGCGTAGAAATCCATGAGCCGCTCGCTTGCGTCGCCGGGGCCGACGAGCGCGCTATCGCCGTCGTCGGCCGGTCGCAGGCAGGAGCCATAGAACAGCGTCGCCACCAGGCAATCCTTGTGGCGCGCCACGATCGCGTCGCTCATGGCGCGGGCGGCGGCATCGACCGTCTGGTCGGCTTCGCGCGCCAGCAGCGCGCGCAAGGCACCGCAGGCGTCGTCGGGCGGCGCCGTGGGTGTCATGCGGCGGCGCCCGAGCCGGCGAGGTAGGACGCCACCGGCCGGCCACGCGAGCGCTCGGCGAAGGCCTGCGCGATGCGCACGGCGTGGAACGCGAGGCACAGCACGGTCCACAGGGCAACGGCCGCCAGGCCGGCATCCGGGCGGCCGGCCAGAGCGAAGACCGACAGGATGATCAGATTCGGATTGCGCCGTGCCGTCACCAGTCGCGAGGCGGCGTCGATCGGCCGCCAGGTGAACATCTCGAACTTGAAGGCCCAGAGGAAGATGCCCTCCTCGATGCGGCCCAGCACA
>JAHCJT010000297.1 GCA_026126245.1 Alphaproteobacteria bacterium | reverse complement strand
GGCAATGCCTGCGACCACGGCGCGCGATCGCGCGGTGTTTCTGAAGCGCTGGCTGCGCCGGCCGCTGGGCATGGGCAGTGTGACGCCCAGCAGCCGGGCGCTGGGTCGCGCCATGGCGCGCGCCGCCCTGGAGCACCTGGCGCCCGATCGCGTCGTCATCGAACTGGGCGCCGGCACCGGCAGCATCACGCGTGCGCTGCTGAGCGCCGGCCTGCCCGATCATCGCCTGGTCCCGGTCGAGCTGGACCCCGAGCTGCACGAACACCTGGCGCACGCTTTTCCCTCACTGCGGCCGCTGCTCGGCGACGCGGCACGCCTGCCCGACCTGCTGGCGGCGCACGGCGTGACGCGGGTCGGCGCCGTCGTTTCGGGCCTGCCGCTGCTGGCCATGCCGGCGCCGGTGGTCGAGGCGATCGTCACCGCCATCGTCGCGGTGCTGCCGCCGCATGGCGCGCTGGTGCAGTTCACCTACGGGCCGGCGTCACCGGTGCCGGCCGAGCTGGTGCGCCGCCTGCACCTCGAGGCGACGCGCGGCAAGCGCGTCTGGTCGAACCTGCCGCCGGCCGTGGTCTGGCGCTTCACCCGGCGGGCCTAGCGAAGACCGCCTTCATTCCGACGGCGGCGGGCACTACGCCAGCCGCGCCGCGGCGCGCTGCACGGCGGCGGCACGCTCGCGCTGGCGCGTCGCGGCGGCGGCGACGGCACGCTGTGTCAGTTCGGCACCGGCGGCGCGCGGCGAGCCGGCGTCGAACGGCGGCTGCGGGTCGTACTCGATGCCGAGCTGGATTTCCTTGGCGGCCTGCGGTCCGGCGATCTCGGCCGCCACCCGCAGCGCGAAGTCGATGCCGGCGGTGACGCCACCGCCGGTGATGATGTTGCCGTCGACCACCACGCGCTCGTGCACAGGCGTGGCACCGAAGGCGGCAAGCATGTCCATCGACATCCAGTGGGTGGCGGCGCGCCGGCCCTTGAGCAGGCCGGCGGCGCCCAGCACCAGCGCGCCGGTGCAGACTGACGTGACGTACCGCGCGCCGGCCGCCTGGCGGCGCAGGAAGGCCAGCGTCGCCTCGTCCTCGAGCAGGGCGTTCATGCCGCTGCCGCCGGGCACGCAGACGAGATCGAGCTGCGGGCAATCGGCGTAGGTCGTGGTCGGCAGGATCTGCATGCCACCGCCGGCGCGCACCGGCTGGCGGTCCTTCCACACCAGATGGACCTCGGCGCCCGGCAGCTTGATGAACACCTCGTAGGGCCCGGTCATGTCGAGCTGGGTGATGTCGGGAAACAGCAGCAATCCGACGCGAAACGGCGTGGCGGCCATGGCGATCCTCCGGCACAGGCGGGACGGGCGGCAGGATAGGCCTGACAAGTCATGGCGGGAATGACATAGTTCAGTCGATTCCTGCCATGGAGGCTGCTCTGCCCTCGCCCGCGCCGCGCGTCATCGCGTTTCTCGCCTTCGACCGTTTCCAGCTGCTCGACGTCAGCGGCCCGCTGCAGGCCTTCGCCTCGGCCGCCGAGCTGGCCGGCAGGCCGGCCTACCGGCCGGTGGTGCTGTCGCGCGCCGGCGGACTGGTGGCGAGTTCCGCCGGCGTGCGGCTCGACACGCTCTCGTTCCGCCGGGCCGCCGCGCTGCGCTTCGACACGCTCATCGTCCCGGGCGGCCCCGGCGTGCATCGCGCCGCCGGGGATGCGGCGCTGCTTGCCTGGCTGCGCCGCCGTGCCGCCGCCGCCCGCCGCGCCGGCTCGGTGTGCACCGGCACCTTCCTGATGGCCGCCGCCGGCCTGCTCGACGGCCGGCCGGCGACGACGCACTGGCGGTCCTGCGACTTGCTGGCGGCGCGCTTTCCGCGGCTGCGCGTCGATGCCGATGCCATTTTCGTGCGCGACGGCAAGCTGTTCTCGTCGGCCGGCGTTACCGCCGGCATCGACCTGGCGCTGGCGCTGATCGAGGAGGATCTCGGGCGCGCGCTGGCCATGAGCGTGGCGCGCCATCTGGTGGTCTACGCGCGGCGGGCCGGCGGCCAGTCGCAGTTCAGCGAGACGCTGCGCGCCCAGAGCGCCGATGACGGCACGTTCGACACCCTGCACCAGTGGATCGCCGCCCATCTCGACGCCGATCTCTCGGTCGATGCGCTGGCGGCGCGGGCCGGCATGAGCCCCAGGCATTTCGCCCGCCTCTACCGCAGCCGCACCGGTACGACGCCGGCCAAGGCAGTGGCCCGCCTGCGCCTGGAGGCGGCGCGCCAGCAGCTTGAGGGCGCGGCCCGCATCGGCACGGTGGCGCAGGCCGCCGGCTTCGGTGACGCCGACCGGCTGCGCCGTGCCTTCCACCGCCACCTCGGCGTGGCGCCGCGCACCTACCGCAGCGGCTTCGCGGCGTGAGCCGGTGCGCCCTCGAAGAAGGTGACGCCTGCGTCATCCACTGCTAGGGTCGCGGCCGGCGGCGATCCCCGGGGAAAGGAACGACGGCGATGAAGTTCGGCATTTTCTACGAGCACCAGCTGCCCAAACCGTGGACCGAGGGCGCCGAGCACCGCCTGTTCCACGAGGCGCTGGAGCAGGTCGAGCTGGCCGACCGGCTGGGCATCGACTACGCGTGGGAGGTCGAGCACCATTTCCTGGAGGAGTACTCGCACTCCTCGGCGCCGGAGGTGTTTCTCGCCGCCTGCTCGCAACGCACGAAGAGCATCCGGCTCGGCCACGGCATCTGCTTGTCGCCGCCGGCCTACAACCACCCGGCGCGCGTCGCCGAGCGCATCGCCACGCTCGACATCGTGTCCAACGGCCGCGTCGACTGGGGCACCGGCGAGTCCTCGTCGCTGATGGAACTGGGCGGCTTTCGCGTGCCGGTCGACGAGAAGCGTGCGATGTGGCGCGAAACCGTCGAGCAGACCGCCAATATGATGGTGATGAACCCCTACCCCGGTTTCGAGGGCAGGTATTTCTCGATGCCCTGCCGCAACGTCGTGCCCAAGCCGGTGCAGCGGCCGCATCCGCCGATCTGGATCGCCTGCTCCAAGCGCGAGACCATTCATCTGGCGGCGCGCTGCGGCATCGGTGCGCTGACCTTCGCCTTCGTCGATCCCGCCGAGGCCAGACAGTGGGTCGACGACTACTACCGCATCCTCAAGACCGAATGCGTGCCGATCGGCCACAGCATCAATCCCAACGTCTGCATGGTGAGCGGCTTCTCGGTGCATCCCGACAAGGACGAGGCGCTGCGCCGCGGCCTGGACGGCTTCATGTTCTTCGGCTTCGCGCTGGGCCACTTCTACATTTTCGGCGAACACAAGCCCGGCCGCACCGACATCTGGCAGAAGTACCAGGCGGCGCGCGCCATGCTGCCGACCAGCCAGGCGCGCGGCATCGGCACGCCGGACGAGGTGCGCGCCCATCTGCGCGGTTTCGCCGACGCCGGTGTCGACCAGGTGTGCTTCGTGCAGCAGGGCGGCAACAACCGCCACGATCACATCTGCCAGTCGCTCGAGCTGTTCGGCCGCGACATCCTGCCCGAGTTCAAGGAACGCGCCGCCGAGCGCGAGGCGCGCAAGCTCGAGGCCCTGGCGCCCTATCTGGAACAGGCGATGGCGCGCAAGCAGACGATGCGCGAGCTGGCCGACGCAGACGTGCCGAGCTACCTGGCGCTGGGCCGCCAGATCGTCGCCTCGGCACAGCAGGTCGAAGTATCCGGCGACGGCAAGGTCGCCGATTTCGGCCGCGGCGACATCGCTGTGCCGCTGGAGGATCCCTCGAAGCGGACGGCCGCTGAGTAGGCGGCGATGCCGCCTGTCGCACCGCGTCGGCCGATGCGGCACAGGCGCCCGCCGGCGGCGCGCTGGTACGAAGCGTGCAAGGACGGTGTCGACGTGTCGGCAGGGCGATCGGGCTGGCATGCCGGCGAGGCCGGACACGTCTGACTGACGCGGGACCTCGATGCACGAAATTCGAGCCGCGGCGTCAGGTTGATGGGCGCATGAGTGCTCATCTGCCGGGCACTTTGCGCAGCGCCGAAGCGCCGTTGACATCGGATCGCAAGGCTTGCTGTCACAAGAGGCAGAATGCCCTGCTTCGGTCTTGTCAGCGCCGGTCGGGGTGTTAGTGTGGCGTTAAATCGAGTGTGCGTAAAAAATCGCTATCATCGGTCCGAGGGGGACGTTCATGAGATTGTTGTGGAAGCGTTTGGCGGGCGCGGCCGTGATGGCCGGCGCCCTGATGATGACGGCGCCGGTGTCGGCGCAGACTTTCCGGGTCGTGATGCACTCGGATCTGAAGATCGTCGATCCGATCTGGACCACAGCCTACATCGTGCGCAATCACGGCTATCTCGTCTGGGACACGCTGTTTGCGATGGACGAGAAGTTCGACGTCAAGCCGCAGATGGTCGACAAGTGGACCCTCTCGGATGACAAGCTGACCTACACCTTCACGCTGCGCGACGGCCTTGAGTGGCACGACGGCAAGCCCGTCACCGCCGAGGATTGCGTCGCTTCGGTCAAGCGCTGGGGTGCCAAGGACTCGATGGGCCAGAAGCTCATGGGCGTCACCAAGGAGCTGAAGGTGGTCGACGCCAAGACCTTCCAGCTCGTGCTCAAGGAGCCCTACGGTCTGGTGCTGCAGTCGCTGGGCAAGCCGTCGTCGAACGTGCCGTTCATGATGCCCAAGCGCGTCGCGGAGACCGATCCCAACACCCAGATCAAGGGTTCGGACGTGATCGGCTCCGGGCCGTTCATCTTCAAGGCCGACGAGTGGAAGCCGGGCGAGAAGGTGGTCTATGTCAAGAACCCCAAGTACAAGCCGCGCAGCGAGCCGGCGTCCGGCCTGGCCGGCGGCAAGGTCGTGAAGGTCGATCGCGTCGAGTGGATCCATATCGCCGACGTGCAGACGGCCATCAACGCCCTGATCACCGGCGAGGTCGACATGGTCGAGTCGCCGGGCCATGACCTGCTGCCGGTGCTGGCCAAGGAAAAGGACATCAAGCTGTTCAACGCCAACCCGACCGGCAACCAGTTCACGTTCCGCTTCAACGTGCTGTACAAGCCGTTCGACAATGCCAAGATCCGCCAGGCGGCCATCGTGGCGATGAGCCAGGAGCCGTTCCTGCAGGCGGTGGTCGGCGACAAGCAGTGGTACAAGCCCTGCAAGGCGATGTTCATCTGCGGCACGCCGCTGGAGACCACCGTCGGCATGGAAGGCGTGCTCAACGGCGACTCCGCCAAGGCGGCACAGATGCTCAAGGACGCCGGCTACGATGGCACGCCGGTGGTGCTGATGCAGTCGACCGACCTGCAGGTGCTGACCAACCTGGCGCCGGTCGCCAAGG
>JAHCJT010000296.1 GCA_026126245.1 Alphaproteobacteria bacterium | reverse complement strand
GCCGGCTTGCGGGCGGGCAGCGTCGTGCGGGCGACGCGTCCGGCGGCCGCGGAGTTGCCCGCCGGCTTGACGGCGCGCTTGGGCTTGGCCGGCCCCGCGCGCTTGGCGGCCGGCCGCTTGGCCTTGGCCGATTTCCCTGGCGCGCGCCGGGCCGCCTTCTTCTTTGCCGCAATTCGCTTCGAGCCGGTCATGCCGACGTCAAACTCCCCCGCCCGGTGTGAGACAGGCACGTTGCCGCAGAATGCGGTGCGAAGTCCAGTCGCGCGCGTCGCTGTCGTCGTGCCGACGCGGCTGGATGGCGGTGTCGGCGACAGTTAGCATGCGAGCGAAACAACCGGGAACGGCGATGGCGACGTCGCATCACGCGATGCAAGGCGGGCCCGCGCGGATGATCGCGCTGGATTGGGGCACGACGTCGCTGCGCGGCTGGCTGCTGGGCGATGGTGGCACGGTCCTGGATCGCCACGCCGCGGCGTCGGGCATCATGGCTGTCACTGACGGCAACTTCGACGCGGCGTACCGCACGTTCACCGCCGGCTGGCGCGCCGCGCAACCCGCCTTGCCAGCGCTGGCTTCGGGCATGATCGGCAGCCGCCAGGGTTGGGTCGAGGCGCCCTATGTCGCCTGTCCGGCCGGCCTTGCTGACCTCGCGGGGCGCGGCGTGATGGCCGGCGAGGCGGAGGCGGCGTTGCGCATTGTGCCCGGCCTGTCGTGGCGGGCGCCCGACGGCATGACGGACGTCATGCGCGGCGAGGAGTCGCAGATCATCGGCGCGCTCGACGACGGTGGCGGCGACGGCCTGTTCGTCCTGCCGGGCACGCACAGCAAGTGGGCGCGGGTCGAGGGTGGCCGGATCGTCGGATTTGCCACCTACATGACGGGCGAATTGTTCGCCGTCCTGCGCGGCCATTCGATTCTCGGCCGCATGATGCCGGCCGACGGCGCGATGGCGCACGATAGCCGGACGTTCGCCGCCGGCGTCGCCGACGGCCTGGACCATGGCCACGACCTGCCGCGCCGGCTGTTCGGCGTGCGCACGCGCGGCCTGTTCGGCGATCTCGGCGAGCCGGCGGCGCCCAGTTTCCTGTCGGGTCTGCTGATCGGCGCCGAACTGGCGGGCGCGCGCGCGTCGGGGCAGATCGGCGCCGGCGCCACCGCCGCGACTCTGATCGGCGAGACGACGCTCTGCACGCGCTATGCCGAGGCACTCGCGATGGCTGGGATCGCGGCGCGCATCGCCGATGCCGACGTCACGCCGCGCGGTCTGTGGCGCCTGGCGTGCGCGGCGGGCATGATCGACACGTGAATCGTCGTGTCGTCGCTGCCCGCCGCCGACGGCAAGGGGACGACAGGTAGAGGCTCGCCGATGCAAGCTGCCGCCAATCTGCGCACCGCGCTCGCCGCCTGTCCGCTGATCGCCATCCTGCGCGGCCTGACGCCGCGGGAGGCGCCGGCCATCGGCGCCGCTCTGGTCGACGCCGGCTTCACCATCCTGGAGGTGCCGCTCAATTCGCCGCAGCCGATCGACAGCATCCGCCAGCTGGCTGCGGCGCATCCCGGTGTGATGGTCGGTGCCGGCACGGTGATGACGCCGGCCGACGTCGATGCCGTGGCCGCGGCGGGCGGCCGGCTGATCGTGATGCCGCACGCCGATCTGGCGATCGTGCGTCACGCCAGGGCGCGCGGCCTGTTGTGCGTGCCCGGCGTGGCGACGCCGACCGAAGGCTTCGCGGCGCTGGCCGCCGGCGCCGACGGCCTGAAGCTGTTTCCCGGCGAGATGCTGACGCCGGTCGTGCTGAAGGCGCTGCGCGCGGTCTTCCCGCGCGACACGCTGATGATCCCGGTTGGCGGCGTCAGCGAGAAGACGATGCCCGGCTACTGGGCGGCGGGCGCCGACGGCTTCGGCATCGGCTCGGCGCTGTATAAGCCGGGTGTCACGACCGCCGATATGGCGCGCCGCGCCCGAACCCTTGTCGCGGCGGCGCGCGCCTTGAAGCGCTGACGCTCAGCCTGGTCAGTTGACCGCGTCGGCCATCGCGAAGTAGCGCCGTGCGCTGCCCATCTGGTTCTCGTAGATCGACCCCTGGTGCGTCGCCGGCGGCAGCGGCATGCGCACCGGCACGGCCTCGAGGCGCGGCGTGATGTTGGTCTGGCCGACGATCATCTGCGTGTCGAAGGCCGCCAGATCGGTGACGCCGCGCAGTGGCCAGGCATCGGCGGCGGTCACTTCGTAGAGCAGCAGCTGGCGGCGGCGGTTGGACGTGTTGAGCGCCGAGCCGTGCAGCAACCGCACATGGTGAAACGACATCGAGCCGGCCCGGCCGGTCAGCGGCACGGCGCGGTCGATCTCGGCCTCGATCGTCGCCGGATCGACGGCGCCGCAGAAGGTGCCGTCGGCATGGTGGTCGTAGACCGGGCCGGTGTGCGAACCGGGCACCACCAGCAGCGGCCCGTTGCTCAGTTCCATGTCGTCGAGCATGACGCCGATCGCCAGCACGTCGTCATTGGTGTGCGGGTAGAAGGCCCAGTCCTGGTGCCACTCGACCGGCGAGCCGTAGCGTGGTGCCTTCATGTTGAGCTTCGAGCCGTAGAGCCGCAGATCGGGGCCCAACAGGCGCGACAGGATGGCCAGGACCCTGGGGTGGCGTACCACATCCATGAACCGCGCATTGATCTTGTGCGGCGCCTTGATGCGCCGCACGCGCGGCTGGGCGCGGGTGTGCGACGGTTCGAGGTCGTAGACGTCGTCGTGGCTGTCGACGTTGGCGGCATTGGCGATCAGGTCGTCGATCACCGCCTGCAGCGTGGCAATCTCGGCCGCACCGAGCACATCGGGGACGACGATGTAGCCGTCGCGCCGGTAGGCCGCGACATCCTGGTCGGAGATCATCGCATCGCCTCCCTGCGCGCTACGCCGCCACCGCCGTCTTCTTGAAGGCCGGCATGACCTCCTCGGCGACCCACTGGAACTGCTCCAGCATCACCGCCTTGGGCGTGCCCATGCTGGTGCTCAGGTTGATGTGCTCCATGCCGGGGAAGCGCGCCTCCAGTCCCTTGATGTGCTCGATGAGCTGCGCCGGCGTGCCGGCGAACCAGGCGCCGAGCTTCATGTAGTGCTCAACCGTCGGTACGCCGGTGGCGTTCCAGCCGCCGCGTCCGGCGGCGGCGGCGATGGCGCCCGGCCCGATGCCCGGCACGAAGCCCAGCGGCGCGAACATCTTGACGTGCTCTTCATAGAACGGCGTGATCTCGCGGATCGCCTGTTCGCGCGTCTTGGCCAGATGGAAGAAGATGCCGATCTGCAGCTCCTGGCCCAGCTTCAGGTCGCGGCCGGCGCGGGCGGCGGCGTCGCGATAGGCCTTGATCGGGCCCTCCTGCATGGTGGCCGCGCCGCCACCGACCGAGCCCTTGATGCCGTGCTTGACCATGAAGTCCAGCCCGCGCGGATTGGCGCTGACGATCGGCTGCCAGCACTCCATGGAGTGGACCGGCCGCGGCACCAGGGTCAGCTCCTTGAGCTGATAGCCGCGGTACGGCACCTCGGGCGGCAGGGTGTAGTGCTTGCCCTTGTGACTGAAGCGCTCAGACTTGAACGCCTTGAAGATGATGTCGACCTGTTCCTCGAACAGCTCGCGGTTGGCGTCCTGGTCCTGCATCGGCGACCCGAACGTCTCGACCTCGCGCGTGTGGTAGCCGCGGCCGACGCCGAACACCGTGCGGCCTTTCGTCAGGATGTCGGCGACCGCGTAGTCCTCTGCCAGGCGCAGCGGATGCCACATCGGCGTGATGTTGAAGCCGCAGCCGATGCGCAGCTTCTTGGTCGCGTGCGCCAGGTGCACCGCCGTCATCAGCAGGTTGGGAATGCACTCGTAGCCCTCGTGCTGGAAATGATGCTCGGCCAGCCACAGCGTGTGCCAGCCCAGGGCGTCAAGCTTGCGCGCCACCGCCTCGGTTTTTTCGAACACCGACGCGAGCTGCTCGTTGGAATAGCGCCGCTCGTTGGCCGGCGTGGCGTCCTGGCCCATGTCGCCGAGGTCGATATGGCCGGGATAGACCGTGGTGAACTTGTCGATCATGGCGGTTCACTCCCTTGCTTGGCACTGGTCTACCAGCCGGCGTCCGGCGGCGGCAATGGGCGGATCGGGCCGGGCTGCCTTGCCAAAACCGCCGTCGGACACCCAAGATCGGCCCGGAACGCCGGCAACAGACCGCATGGTGGCCGAGAGTTGAGGGGATAACGCATGACGACGGGCATTCCCGTAGAAGATTGGATCGCGCACCACGCCCGCTTCGCGCCGCGCTCGGAGGCGGCGCACGATCTGGCGTCGGGCCGGCGCTTCACCTACGCGCAGTTCGACGAGCGCATCACGCGCGCCGCCCTGTGGCTGCGCAGCGCATTCGGTGTCGGCAAATCTGACCGCGTCGCGGTACTCAGCATGAACGACACCGACGTCTTCGAACTGCAATTCGCCTGCCGGCGGCTGGGCGCGGTCTTCCTGCCGCTCAACTGGCGGCTGGCGGTGCCGGAGCTGGAGTTCATCTGCAAGGACGCGGCGCCGGTGGTGCTGATCCACGGCGACGAATTCGCCGATGCCGCCCTGCAGGTCGCGCGGCTGGCCGGCGTGCCGCATACCGCCAATCTCGCCAACGGCAAGCCGAGCGCATACGAGGCCGGCCTCGCCGCTGCCGCCGGCACGCTCGAGCCGCCGGCGCTGGATCTCGGCGACATCTGGACGATCATGTACACCTCGGGCACGACGGGCCGGCCGAAGGGCGCACAGATCACCTATCAGATGTGCGTCTTCAACGGCATCCAGTGCGCCATGACGGTCGGGCTGACGGCCCAGACAAAGAACCTGGTGTTCCTGCCGACCTTCCACACCGGCGGGCTGAACGTCTACGCCAACCCGACCTTCCACACCGGCGGCTGCAACGTGGTGATGCGCAGCTTCGACCCCGGGATGTTCCTGAAACTGCTGACCGACAAGCAGCTGCACCTTACCCATCTGCTGGGCGTGCCGACCAACTTCCTGATGCTGGCGCAGGAGCCGGGCTTCGCGACTGCCGATCTCTCGCACATCGTCTGCATCGGCGTCGGCGGCGCCGCGGCACCATTGGCGCTGATCGAGGACTATGGCCGCAAGGGCATCAAGCTGCAGCAGGGCTGGGGCATGACCGAGACCGGGCCGCTTGGCCTGCTGCTGTCGGGCGACATGGCGCTGGCCAAGGTCGGCTCCTCGGGCCTGCCGCCACTCTACGTGCGCCTGAAGATCTGCGATCCGGACGGCAATCTCGTCGCGCCGGGTGCTACAGGCGAGCTG
>JAHCJT010000295.1 GCA_026126245.1 Alphaproteobacteria bacterium | reverse complement strand
TGGCGATATAGGCTTTGGTGTCCGCCGGGTTGCTGCCGACCGAGACATTGCCGAGCGTCGCCAGCCGCTGTTTCACGTCCGGCGAATTGACGGCGTCGGCGATCGCCTTCGACAGTTTGTCGACGATCGGTTTCGGCGTGCCTTTCGGCGCCAGCACCGCGTACCACGCTGCGACCGCGAAACCCGGCACGCCGCCCTCGGCCAGCGCCGCCAGCACCCGCCCGCCGGCCGGCGTCAGGCTGAGCGCATAGGTGCGGCGGTTGCGCGGCAGGCGCTGGCGCAGGATCAGGCCGCGACGCGCCAGCGCGTTGAGCGCCGGCGTCAGGCTGGACTTGTCGCGGCCGTCGGCGTGGCTGAGCGCCGTCTGGCTGATACCGGGATTGTGCTGGATCAGCGTCAGCAGGGCGAAGGTGCCTGGGCTGAGGTCGGTGCGGCCGACGCGGCGCGCAAAGGCCTGGAACGAGGCCGTCTGCGCCCGGCGCAGATGGAAGCCGATCAAGTCGCCCAGCGGGCCCAGGTGCACGGCGGCGCCGGCGCGATGCGATTCCTGTCCGGCGCGCATGGCGTCGGCCGTCGAGACGCGGCCCGCGGCGCCGTTGCTTCTGCCCATCTTGAATCCTTCACCCGGCGGACAGGGGCCGATAGTGGGCCGGAAGACAGTTTGATGTCCAACAATAATGCGCCAGGGGGCACACCACTCCAGTGGCGCGTTTCCCGAAGCGCAGCGTCGGGCGATCCGACTGTGAATCTGGCGGCGCTGGAGTGGCGCGTGCCCAGCCCGGTCAGGGTGGTGGCTCGGCGCCCTTGCGCTCGACGATCAGGCCGTAGGTTTCCGGCCGCCGGTGACGCGCGAAGTTGAAGGTGGTCGAGGTGTAGCTCTTGCCGGCATCGAGATCGCAGCGGTGTACGATCAGCTCGTCGCCGTCGCCGCCGGCGCGCGCCACCACCTTGCCCGACGGAGCGATGATCTGGCTGTCCGCCAGACTCGGCACGCCTTCTTCCGTGCCGCCCTTGGCGACGCCCACCACCCAGGTGCCGTTCTGGTAGGCGCCGGCCTGCATCGAGAGCTGGTTGTGGAACCAGCTGTGCTCGTCGTGATCGGGCGCCGGCGGATTGTGCAGCGGCGTGTTGTAGCCCAGCATCACCATCTCGACGCCCTGCAGGCCCATGACGCGATAGGTTTCGGGCCAGCGCCGGTCGTTGCAGATGCACATGCCCATGATGCCGCCGAAGGCGCGGAACACCGGGAAGCCAAGATTGCCCGGTTCGAAGTAGCGCTTCTCCAGGTGCTGGAAGGGCCGCTGCGGCTCGTGCTCGGCATGGCCCGGCAAATGCACCTTGCGATACTTGCCGGCGACGCGCCCGTCGTGCTCGACCAGGATCGAGGTGTTGAAGCGCCTGATCCTGCCGTCCTCGTGGACCAGTTCGGCGTAGCCGAGGCAAAAGCCCAGCTCCAGGCGCTTGGCTTCGGTAAACAGCGGCGCCGTCTCGTTGCCCGGCATCTCACGCTCGAAGAAGGTATCGATCTCGGCCTGGTCGGTCATCCACCAGCGCGGGAAGAAGGTGGTCAGCGTCAGCTCGGGGAACACCACCAGCTCGCAGCCCATGCGCCTGGCCTCGCGCAGCTGCGCGATCAGCCGCTCGACCACGTCGCGGCGGCTGTGGCTGCGCTGGATCGGCCCCATCTGGGCGGCACCGACAGTCAGATTTCGCGGCATCGTCACTCCTCCGCCAGAGCGAGCAGCACGTCCAGCAGCACGGCGGCGCCGGCTTCAAGGTCGGCCGGCGCGGTATATTCCGCGACGTTGTGGCTCAGGCCTTTCGCGCTGGGTACAAAGATCATGCCGGTCGGGCACAGGCGCGCCATCATTTGCGCATCGTGGCCGGCGCCCGAAGGCAAGCGCAACGTCGACAGGCCGCGGGCCTGAGCCAGCCGCTCGATGCGACCGATCATCGCAGGGTCAAAATCGACCGGCTCGAACCGCGCCAGGCGACGCTTCTCGATGCTCACGCCCTCGCTGAGCGCGGTCTCGTCAATGAACGCGAAGACGTGGTTTTCAGCCTGCTGCAGCAACAGCTCGTCGGTGTTGCGCAGGTCGACGGTGAAGCGCGCCCGGTTGGCGATCACGTTGATCAGGTTCGGGCGCAGCTCGCTGACACCGACCGTGCCGACCTGGGCGCCGCCCATGTCGCGCGTGATCTGGCGCACGAAGGTCGCCGTGGCGCCGGCGACATAACCGGCATCGTGGCGCAGACGCATCGGCGTGGTGCCGGCATGTGCCGACACGCCACTGACGATGAACTCGTGCCACGAGATGCCCTGCACCCCGGTGACGGCGCCAATGGTGATACCGGCCTCCTCGAGCACAGGGCCCTGTTCGATATGCAGCTCGACAAAGGCGCGCGGCCGAACGGTGCCCGGCGCCGCCGGGCCGCGATAGCCGATGCGGCTCAATTCGTCGCCCAGCCGCACGCCATCAGGATCGGTGGCGGCGTAGGCCTCCTGCAGGGTGAGGCCGCCGGCATGCACGAGGCTGCCCAGCATGTCGGGCTGGAAGCGCGCGCCTTCCTCGTTGGTGAAAAACGCAACGCACAGCGGATGGCGCGTGACGACGCCGGCGGCGTCCAGCGCGCGGCAGACCTCGAGCCCGGCCAGCACGCCGTAGTTGCCGTCGAAGCGGCCGCCGGTGCGCACGGTGTCGATGTGTGAGCCGGTCATCACCGGCGGCCCGTCCAGCCGGCCGCGGCGCAGCCCGAACACGTTGCCGATGGCGTCGATCGTGATGGCAAGACCCAGCTCGCGCATCCAGCCGACCACCAGATCTCGACCGGCCTTGTCCTCGTCGGTCAGCGCCAGTCTGGCGCAGCCGCCGCCGTCAATGGCGCCGATGGCGGCCAGCGTTGCCAGTCGCGCGTGCAGGTGGATGCCGTCGATGATGGGCGTCGTGGTCATGAGGCGGCGAATGTGAACCTCAGCAGCGGCGTTGCGGCGTGCGGACCTGCGCAGTCGCGGACGCTAGCGAGGCCGTCTTCGCGATGCAACCGTGGCAGCGCTTGTTTGACAGCGGCACCGCTTTATGTCCACTCTGGCCGGCAATACTTGGGAATTGCGGTCTTCAAGGATCGCATACCGGCGGACAAAACCGTCGGGTTTGCAGGGAGGCGAGACGTGGCGTTGGGTGAACGAGGATCCAAACCGGACTGATGACATCCGAGCCGCGATGCCGCAGTGGCATCGTGTGTGATCGCCTTCCCTGCGAAAGGCCTTTGGGCACAACGTTGGGAGGAAAAAATGGTATTTGGAAGGTTCGTTGCAGGCGCGTCCCTGGCGGCGGCAGTGGCGTTGGCGCCGCTTGCCGTGTCGGCCCAGGACAAGAAGGTACACCTCAACATCCAGTCGAACTTTGCGTCGACTTTGCAGATCCTGGGGCCTAACGCACATTTTCTCGTCGACACGATCAAGACGATCAGTGGCGGATCGATCGACGCGAAGTTCTTTGAACCGGGTGCCATGGTGCCACCTGGCCAGTCGTTCGACGCTGTGGCGTCCGGCTCGCTCGATGCCGCCTGGGCTACGCCCGGATACTGGACCGGCAAGGACATCGCCTTCGCTGTCTACTCCACCGTGCCATTCGGCCCGGACACCGGCGAGTACATGGCGTGGATGAAGTTCGGCGGCGGCGAGAAGATGCTGCAGGCGCTGTACGCCAAGTACGGCATCCACTCGATCATCTGCCACGTGATCGCGCCGGAGGCCTCGGGCTGGTTCCGCAAGGAGATCAAGACGCTGGATGACCTGAAGGGGCTGAAGATGCGCTTCTTCGGCCTGGGCGCCAACGTCATGCAGAAGCTGGGCGTTGCCACGCAGCTGCTGCAGGCCGGCGAGATCTTCCAGGCGCTGCAGCTCGGTACCATCGACGCCACCGAATTCTCGATGCCGGCGATGGATCTCAGCCTCGGCTTCTATCAGGTGGCCAAGTACTACTACTTCCCCGGCTGGCACCAGCAGTCGACTTTCGGCGACCTGATCATCAACAAGAAGAAGTGGGACTCGATGTCCAAGACCCAGCAGGCGCAGATCCAGACGGCCTGCGACGCCACGACGCTGCGCGGCATCGGCCTGTCGGAGTATGCGCAGGCCGACGCCATGCAGGAGCTCAAGGCCAAGGGCGTCAACTTCATGACCTGGAACAAGACCTTCCTCGATGCCTACAAGAAGGCGTGGGTGGAGGTCGCCAAGGAACAGGCGGACAAGAGCCCCGAGTTCAAGAAGGCCTGGGACTCCCTGACGGCATTTCGCGCCAAGTACGAGCCGTGGCGCGAGCGCGGCTATCTGCGCGACTAAGCCAAAGCACTGGACTGGCGACCGGCATGCGCCCTGCGGGGCGCTTGCCGGCTGTTTGGGGAACGGCGGCCGCAACGGCCGCATCGCCGGCATGGCGTTCTTCTGTCGGTTGGCGTGGGGAGAGCTGGCATGGGTCAGTTGTTGGTCTTCAGCGATTCGGTCGATCGCTGCCTTGAGCGCATCGCGCGCGTCGCTGGGTGGTTGTTTGTCGCGCTTGTCGTCGTGATCTGTTTCGACGTGCTGACGCGCAAGGTCGGCTTCCAGCTGCCGGGATTCGGCTCGACGCCGATCCAGGAGATGGAGTGGCACCTGCACGGCGCGCTGTTCCTGTCGTGGCTGGGTTATGCCTACGTGCGCAACGTGCACGTCCGCATCGACGTCTTCACCGCCGGTCTGTCAGCCCGTCGCCAGGCGTGGCTGGAGGTGATCGGGATCATTCTCTTCGCGATCCCCTACTGCATGGTCGCGACATGGTTCGCCTTCTGGTACGCCGAACTGTCCTTCATGCAGAACGAGAGTTCCGACGCGCCCAACGGCCTGCCGTACCGCTGGATCATCAAGGCATGCCTGTTCCTCGGGCTGCTGCTGCTGTGCTTCGCGGTCGCGTCCGTGCTCAGCCGCCGCCTCGTCTTCCTGTTCGGTCCCCCCGCGCTCGCCGCCAAGGCGGCGCCGCCCGGCGCCAGTCACTGAGGCGGAGGAGCGCACCATGTACGACTGGATCGGCGCCCATCTGCCCATCTTCATGTTCCTCACGCTCACGGTCATCATGTTCGTGGGCTATCCCGTGGCGTTCGTGCTGGGCGGCGTCGCGCTCGGCTTCGGCGTGCTCGGAATCATCTTCGGCATCTTCCATCCGGCGCAGTTCCAGGCGCTCATTCCGCGCATCTGGGGCCAGGCGGTGCAGAACCAGGTGCTGATTGCGGTGCCCATGTTCGTCTTCATGGGCACGATCCTGGAACGAAGCGGTGTCGCCGACG
>JAHCJT010000294.1 GCA_026126245.1 Alphaproteobacteria bacterium | reverse complement strand
GAGGAATGGCTGCAGACCGACGGCTGCGACGGCTTCAACGTGATGTTTCCCTACCTGCCGGCGGGCCTGGACGACTTTGTCGAACGCGTCGTGCCGGAGCTGCAGCGGCGTGGCCTGTTCCGGCGCGAGTACGAGGGCAGGACATTGCGCGAGAACCTCGGACTGCCGCGACCGGCCAACCGGTTCTTCCCGTAGGGCGCCAGAGGACGCAGGCCGGCCGCGTCAGGCCCAGCGCAGCAGCAGGCGCAGCAGGCGGCGGGTGGCAGTTGTGTAGGGTGGATACAGCCGGCGTCCGCCCGAGAAGCGCGACTGGATGAACACCGGCTTTTCCTTGGAGAACTGCCGGAAACCGAATTCGCCGTGATAGTGGCCGTGTCCGGAGGCGCCGACGCCGCCGAACGGCAATCCGTCCTGAGCCACATGCAGCATGGTGTCGTTGATCACGACGCCGCCGGAGATTGTGCGGGTCAGGACCTGGTCGCGATGCGCCGCGTTGGTACCGAACCAGTAGAGCGACAGGGGCCGCTCGCGTCGATTGATATAGGCGATGGCCGCATCGAGCGAGTCGTAGACGACAATCGGCAGGATCGGGCCAAAGATTTCTTCCTGCATCACACGCATGTCATCGTCGACATCCAGCAGCAGGGTCGGGGGCAGCTTGCGCGTCGCGGCGTCGACGGTCTCGCCGCCGGGGTTGATCTCGATCGCCCGCGCGCCACGTGACCGCGCGTCATCGATCAGGCCACGCAGGCGCAGGAAATGACGCTCGTTGACGATGCTGGTGTAGTCCGCATTGGGCGCGATCGCGGGGTACTGACGCGCAGCGGCAGCCAGCAGTGCGGTAACGACGTCGTCGAGCCGGTCGCGCGGCACCAGGGCGTAGTCCGGTGCGACGCAGGTCTGGCCGGCATTCATCAGCTTGCCCCACATCAGCCGGGTGCAGGCGGCGGGCAAGTCGGCTGAGACGTCGATGATGGCCGGCGACTTGCCACCCAGCTCCAAGGTCACCGGCGTGAGGTTCGTCGCGGCTGCCCGCGCCACCTGGCGGCCGACATTGGTCGAACCGGTGAAGACCAGATGATCGAAGGGCAGGGCGGAAAGCGCCCGGCCGACCTCGGCATCGCCAATGACGACGGCGACTTCCTCGGGCGCAAAGACGGCTTCGATACGCGATTTCAGCGCCGCGGCGAACGCCGGCGTCAGCTCCGACGGCTTGAGCATGGCCCGGTTGCCGGCCGCCAGCACGTCGATCAGCGGCGACAGCGTGAGCAGCAGCGGATAGTTCCAGGCACCGACGATGCCGATCACGCCCAACGGCTGGCGCATCAGCAGCGCCCGTCCGGGCCGATAGATCAGGCTGGTGGCCACCCGACGGGGCTTCATCCAGGCCTTCAGATGCCGGCGCGCGTGACGGATCGCGGCGCGCAGGACCAGGGTTTCGGTGATCGTGGTGACCACGGGGGAACGCGTACCGAAATCGCTCGCGATGGCCTGCGCCAAGGCCTCTTCGTCGCGCTCGAGCAGCTGTTCGAGGCGGCTCAGGCGGTCCAGTCGCACCGCGTATGACGGGTTGGGGTCGGTGGCGAAGGCGGCGCGCTGGCGCTCCAGCAAGGCACCAAGGCCGTGCGCCGCGGAATGTGCGTTTGGCGGCGAGGCCAACGGAATGGCGGTCATGGCGTGGGTCCGTCCGCGACTGTGGGCGGCGCCACTATACATCGTCGTCGGCGGGCGCTGATGGCCGCGGTGCCGGCCGCTGGCGGGCGGCTCGCCCTAGACGTCGAGGCCCAGCAGGGTCGTGATTCCCAGTGCGGCGAACACCAGCGCGGCGCCGATCCTCAGCGCCACCAGCGGCAGGCGATGGGCCAGCCGGTCACCGAGCCACACGACGGGGACGTTGGCCAGCATCATGCCGGCCGTGGTGCCCAGTACGACGGCCACGAGCTGGTTGAAGCGCGCCGCCAGCGCGACCGTGGCGATCTGCGTCTTGTCGCCCATCTCGACGATGAAGAAAGCGATCGCCGTGGCGACCAGCACGCTCCAGGCAGTCGACGCCTGACGCCGCGCGGCGTCCTCATCGGGCTTGTCGGGCACCAGGGCCCAGGCGGCGAAGGCCAGGAAGGACAGGCCCAGCACCCAGCGCATCCACGGCCCCTGCAGCCACTGGCCGGCGAGCACGCCCGCATAGCCGGCGCCGGCATGGTTGAGCAGGGTGGCGATCAGAATGCCAGCGACGATCGGCCAAGGGCGGCGCAGGCGCACCGCCAGCGACAGGGCGAGAAGCTGGGTCTTGTCGCCGCACTCTGCCAGCGCGACCAGCCCGGTCGAGACAAGAAATGCGTCCATCGCGGCGCGGCTTGTAGCACGCGGCCCACGACCGGTGGCGCGGCGTGATGGCGCGGCCTGCGGCGACAGGCGCTACAGGCGACCCAGGTACTGCTTGACGAAGTCGCAACCGACGGCGGCGATATAGGCATCCGTCAGGCGCTTGGTGATCGGGCCGGGCGGCGAGCCTTCGCCGATCTTCTGGCCGTTGAAGCTGCGCACCGGCAGGATGCACAGGCTGGTCGAGGTCAGGAACATCTCGTCGGCGTTGGCGGCATCGAACATGTCGATGTCGCGCTCCTCGCAGGCGATGCCCAGCCGCTCGGCCAGGTCCATGGTCATCTGGCGGCTGACGCCGGGCAGCACGTACTTTTCTCGCGGCGTCTGCAGGCCGCCGTCGCGCACGATAAAGATATTGCTGCCCAGCCCCTCGGCGAGGTTGCCGTTGACATCCAGCAGCACGGCCCAGGCGTTGGGGTCGGCCGCTTTCACCGGCTGCTCGGCCACGATCATGTTGAGGTAGTTGTGGGTCTTGGCGCGCGGGCTCAGCATGTCGGGCGCGGTGCGGCGCAGCGGCGGCACCACCACATCGGCGCCGTCGCGGAAATGGCGCGCCCGCGCCTTCAGCGGCAGCGGCAGGACCTCGACCACGACATTCGGCCCGGTATGCTCCCAGCCCTCGTCGCCGATTGCGTCGACGCCGCGGCTGACCCGCTGGCCAACCCACCAGTCGCCGTGCGCCGCCCGCAAATGCTCGTTGCGCGCCACGACCTCCTCGCTGGCGGCCACCATCTCCTTGGGCGACAGGCCGGGGTCGATGCGCAGGTAGCGCAGCGAGCGGTAGAAGCGGTCGATATGCTCCTTGAGGCGGAACGGCTTGCCGTCGAACGTGCGGGTCATGTCGAAGGCGCCGTCGCCGTACTTCCAGCTGCGGTCCCGGAACGGGATCATCACCTGTCCCTCGGGCATGATCTGGCCGTTGAACCAGGCGACGCGGGTGTTGGAGAGGGCGGTCATACGAGGGCTCCGGGATGGCTCGACGGACGCGATGTCCTGGGCCAAGCTAGCGCAGATCGTGGGCGGCTGCCATCTGCCCAAAGCGTCCTCAGGCTGCGGAGCGTCGACTCATGGACCTGCCCAACCGCGTGCGACTGGTCGAGGTCGGACCGCGAGATGGCCTGCAAAACGAAGCCAAACCGGTCCCGGTCGACGTCAAGGTCGAGCTGATCGACCGCCTCACCGCGGCCGGTCATGTCGCGGTCGAGTCCGGCAGCTTCGTGTCGCCCAAGTGGGTGCCGCAGATGGCCAATACCGAGGAGGTGATGGCGCGTATCAAGCGCAAGCCCGGCGTCGCCTACCCCGTCCTGGTCCCCAACAAGCAGGGCATGAACGCCGCGATCGAGGCCGGATGCGACGAGATCGCCGTGTTCACGGCCGCGTCCGAGGCCTTCTGCCGAAAGAATACGAACTGCTCGATCGACGAGAGTTTCGAGCGCTTCGCGCCGGTAATCGAGGCGGCGCAGAGGCACCGGATCCGGGTTCGCGGCTACATCTCGACCGTCGTCGGCTGCCCGTATGACGGCGACGTGGCGCCGGCCAAGGTCGCCGACATAGCCGGCAGGTTGCTGAGCATGGGCTGCTACGAGGTCTCGCTGGGCGATACCATCGGCGTGGGGACGCCGGCCAAGTGCGTCGCCATGGTCGACGCGGTCGCGGCCCGCGTGCCGCGCGAGAAGCTGGCGGCACATTTCCATGACACCTACGGGCAGGCGCTGGCCAATATCCTGGCGGTGATGGAGCGGGGGATCGCGGTGTTCGATACCGCCGTTGCCGGGCTGGGCGGTTGTCCCTATGCCAAGGGCGCGTCCGGCAATGTCGGGACGGAGGATGTGATCTACATGCTGAACGGCCTGGGCGTTGCGCACGGCGTCGATCTGGAGGCGATCGCCGACGCCGGCCGGTTCATTTGCGCCGCCCTGGGCCGCGAGCCGGCGTCCAAGGTGGCGCAGGCCCTCAAGGCAAAGTGTGCGGCATGACCGGGAGTAACCGTTCTGTGGTGCGGGCCGACCTGGCAGCGGCACAGGCCGGCGCATGGGCGGCACTCGGCACCGCCGGCACGTGGTGGACCGGCGCGGAGCGCGTCGCCATCGCCGCGGAAACCCGGCATGCGGCCGGCTGTAGTCTCTGCGCGGCGCGCAAGCAGGCATTGTCGCCTTACGGCGTGGCTGGTGCACATGACTCGCTGGGGGTGTTGCCGCCGGCCGCCATCGAGGCCATCCACCGCATCCGGACTGACTCCGGGCGCTTGTCCCAAGCCTGGTATCGACAGGTGGTCGATGCCGGCCTGGGCGAAGGCCACTACGTCGAGTTGCTGTCCGTTGTGGCCATCGTCACGGCGGTCGACACGTTTGACCGCGCGGCCGGCTTTGCGGTGCGCCCGCTTCCCGAACCGGGCGGCGGCCTGCCATCGCGCACCACGCCCGCCGGCGCCAAGCCCGGGCTTGGCTGGATGCCAATGCTGGCGCCGGCGGATCGCCAGCCGGAAGATCCGGATCTGTATCGCAATCGCATGGGCGGCAATGTGCAGCTGGCGCTCAGCCTGGTGCCCAACGCGATGATCCAGTTCTGGGACATGTTCGAGAGCATGTACCTGGAAAACCCGGCGATGCGCGACTTCGGTCGCGAGTACCGCGCCATCAGCCACCCCCAGATCGAGATGCTGGCGGCCCGCGTGGCGGCGCTGAATCAGTGTGTCTATTGAACCGCCAGCCATCTGGCCTTGCTCGGTGCGAGCGGCAAGTTCTCGGGCGACACCTATGATTTTGCGGGCGTGATGGACGGCAGTGCGTCGGCCGGCGTGTCGCATGCCGACATCCTGCTGCCGTTCGCCGACGCCACGATCGGCGGTAGCGCCGATGGCCTGGCGCGCGCGCGCCAGGCTGTGGCGTCGCAGCTCGGGCCGGCCGCCCTGATCGATGCGGCCGCCGTCATCGGCGGCTTTGACGGCATTACCCGGGTGGCCGACGCCACCGGCATTCCGCTCGATGCGCGCGTCGCGGGG
>JAHCJT010000293.1 GCA_026126245.1 Alphaproteobacteria bacterium | reverse complement strand
CACGACCTGGAAGTCGTAGGGCTTGAGCACGAGCGTTGCGCGGTGGCGGTGCACGATGTCCTGCAGGCGCGGTCCCATGAAATACGCCCAGGGCGAGGACAGGCTGTAGAAGCAGGAGAGCTCGATCATGCGACGCGGCCGATCTTCTCGCGCCTGATGCGGATGCCGGCGGCCTCGCGATCCCAGGTATCGGCGGTGACGCCCGCGCTGCGCAGCAGATGCTTCTGCACCTTCTGCGTCGGCGTCTTGGGCAGTTCGGGCACGATGCGCACGTAGCGCGGCACCATGAAATGCGCCATGCGCGGGATCAGGAACCGGATCAGCTCGGCCGGATCGAGCGTCGCGCCCTCGGCCAGCGACACCGCCACCAGCACCTCGTCCTCGGACAGCTCGCTGGGCACCGCGACGGCGGCGGCCTCCTTGACGGCGGGATGGGCGCAGACCTCGGTCTCGACCTCGAACGACGAGATGTTCTCGCCACGCCGGCGGATCGCGTCCTTCATGCGATCGACGAAGAAATAGTCGCCGTTGCTGTCGATCCGGAAGGCATCGCCGGTGTGGAACCAGCCGTTGCGCCAGGCGCGCGCCGTCGCCTCGGGGTTCTTGTAGTAGCCGTGGTTCATCGCCCACGGCCGGTCGGTGCGCACGATCAGCTCGCCGATCTCGCCCGGCGCCACCTCGCAGTCGTTCGCGTCGACGATGCGCACTTCGACGCCCTCGCGCGGCCGGCCGGCACTGCCCAGCGCCGTGGGATTGCGGCCCGAGACCAGCGGCGCCGAGACCTCGGTCATGTTGAACACGGTGTAGATGTCGCAGCCGAAGCGCTGGCTGAACGCCGCCGTGTCCTCGCTCAGCGGCACCATGATCGCGGTGCGCAGGTCATGGTCGCGGTCCTGCGGGCCGGGCGGCTGCTTGACCAGGAACGGCGCCATGACGCCCAGCAGCACGACGGTCGTGGTCCGGGTCTCGCGAATGACGCGCCAGAACGAGGCCGTGTCGAAAGCGTCGACAATGGCCAGCGAACCGCCCTTGGCCAGCATGGTGTAGACCGGCGCCGTGCCGCCGACATGGAACAGCGGCAGGTTCACCATGTAGCGGTCGTCGGCGCCGATGAAATGAAACGACGACGTGCCCATGGTGTAAAGCTGCAAGTAGGACGACAGCACGCCCTTGGACGGTCCCGTGGTGCCCGACGTGTAGATGATGGTCTGCGTGTCCCACGGCGCGATCGGCCGCTCGAGGTCGAGCGGATCGGCGACCGGCGGCGCCAGAGCCGACGCGGGATGTGTTTCGATGCCCGTCACGGGCGTGGCCGCGCCGCCCAGCACCACGGCGTGCCGCAGCTTCGCGCGGTTGATGTCGGCCAGGCGCGGCAACAGCTCGGCGTGGCAGACGATCAGGCCGGCATCGGAATTCTCGACCACGTGCTCCAGCAGCCGGCCCCTGTAGGCGAGGTTGATCGGCACATAGACGGCACCCAGCAGGTTGAGGCCGAACCAGACGCCGATCGCGTCCGGTCCGTTGGGCAGCCATGACAGCACGTGTTCGCCCTGCCTGACGCCCAGCGCGCGCAGGCCGGTGGCGGTACGGCGCGCGACGTCGAGCGTCTGGCGGTAGGTCCACTCCACGCCGTCGGCGAAGCGGATGAACACCTTGTCCGGCGTCTCGGCGGCGCGCCGTTCGAGCAGCGGCCGCAGCACGCAGTCTTCGGGCGCCGGCACACGCGGGTCGGTCCAGGTCTTGGGCATCGTCTCCTCTCGCGGTGCAGTCGTCGTTGCTGTGCGGCGTCCTCGTCGTCGCGAATGGATACAGCCTACAGCCGGTTGACGGGACGGTCGGGCGGCAGGCCGAGCAGGACGCGGCCGATCACCTCGTAGTTGGCGGTGGCCATCGAAACGTGCTGCGAGGCGGTGCGGATGTCGCGCAGGCAGCGATCGAGCGGGCAGGAGGCATAGATCGAGCTGCCGCCGCCGGCCTCGAAGGCCAGCTCCGCCGCCTGGCACGACGCGGCCACGGCATTGATGCGCGCCAGGCGCGCGATCGCCAGCTGTCGCGCGCCGGGCGCCTTGCCGGCCAGCACGTCGGCCCACACGTCCTCCGCCGTCTCGTAGAGGAAGCTGCGGGCCGACAGCAGCAGCGCTTCGGCCCGGGCGATGCTGGTCTGCAGCATCGGCCGTTCGGCCAGCGGCTTGGACGACCCGGCCGAGGATTGCTTGACCGCCGCCAGTTCGTAGAAAGCGTCGATCGCCGCCCGACCGATGCCCAGCCCGACCGCCGCCATCGACGTGTCGAGCAGCGCCTGCAGCGGCGTCCGGTAGAGAACGCCGGACGGCCACGGCGTGTCCTCCAGCGCGATCGTGCGCTCGTGCGGCACGAACAGGTCCTTGACCGCGTAGTCGTGGCTGCCGGTGCCGCGCAGGCCGCTGACGTCCCAGGTGTCGATCAGCTCTCCGTCTGCGGGCGGGAAGAAGACCATGCGGATCTCCGGACCTCCGGATGCGGTGCGCCGTGGCGTCGTGCCGTCGGTGACGATGCAGCCGGCGTTCCAGTAGGTCGCCTGCTGGATGCCGCTGGCAAAGGCCCAGCGCCCGTTGACCACGTAGCCGCCGTCGCTGAGGCGTGCCGTGCCGGTCGGGCGCAGCGCACCGGCCACCACGGCGCGGGCAGGGCCATAGATGTCGTGGGCCACGTCGCGCGGCAGCAGGCCGGCCATCAGCCCGTAGGTACTGCCGATCATCAGGTTCCAGCCGGCCGCGCCATCGGCGATCGCCACCTGCTCCACGACACGCGCCGCGGTCAGCAGGTCGGTTTCCAGGCCGCCCAGGTCGGCCGGGATGAACATGCGGAAGAGCTTCAGCCCGTGAAATGCCGCTACCAGCTCGGTCGGCAGACGCCGTTCGCGCTCGCTCTGTTCGCGCAGTGCGCGGATGCGCGGTGCCAGGTCGCGGGCCGCCGCGACCAGGTCCGGCGAAGCCGTCATCGCCATGGTCATCGCCGGCAACCCCCGGTCTGGCGGGTCTTGCGGCGCAGAGCTGACATCCGAACCATCGTTGTCGCTTCCCCCCTTTGCTGACGCCCCGTCTACATCGGCTCGATGATCCGCTTGCGCGTCGCGCGCGGCGGCGGTGGTGGCACGGTGGCCAGCGTGTTGAGCAGGATGTCGCGCGTGTCGGCGGGATCGATCACGTCGTCGTAGAGAAAGCGCGCCGCCGTTTCGACCGCGGTGTTGGAGCGCTTCAGCTCGTCGGTCAGTTGCTTGTGCAACACCGCGCGCGCCTCGGGGTCGGCGACGTCGTCCAGCTCGCGGCGGTAGATGATGTTGACGGCGCCCTCCAGCCCCATGCCGCCGAACTCGGCCGTCGGCCACGCCAGCAGCACCGCCGGATCGAGCGGCTGCGAGCCCATGATGTAGTAGCCAAGCCCGTAGGCCTTGCGCAGCACCACGGTCATCACCGGTACGGTGGCGTTGGCCAGCGCCGTCAGCACCCGCGCGCTGCGCCGCACCAGCCCGGTCTTCTCAACATCGGGGCCGACCATCAGGCCGGGCGTGTCGCACAGCAGCAGCATGGGGATGTCGAAGGCGTCGCAGATCTGGATGAAGCGCGCCGCCTTTTCCGATGCCGGGCTGTCGATGGCGCCGGCCAGGAACATCGGCTGGTTGGCGACCACGCCGACCGGCCGGCCGCCCAGCCGGATCAGGGCGGTGACGACGGCGCGTCCCCAGCTCGGCTTCAGCTCGAGGATGCTGCCGACGTCGGCCAGGCCCTCGATCACCTTGCGCACGTTGTAGGCGCGCTTGGGATTGTCGGGCACCACCTCGCGCAGGCGGGTCGCGTCGGGCGCCTCGCCGGCCGGGCCGGGAGCACCGAAATAGCCGAGGTACTTCTTGGCCACCGCGATGGCCTCGGCGTCGTCCTCGACCAGCACGTCGATCACGCCCGACGCGACGTGCACCGATGCCGGGCCGATTTCCTCCGGTGTCAGCTTGACGCCCAGCGCCGCCTCGACCAGCGGCGGGCCGGCCATGCCCATCGACGAGTCCTTGGTCGCGATCAGCACGTCGCACATGCCGGCGAGGTTGGCGTGGCCGGCGAAGGCGCGGCCCGGCAGGATGCCGACGGTCGGCACGAGGCCCGACAGTCGGGCGAACACCACGAAGGTCGGCGTCGAGCCGCGCGCCTCGACTTTCATGTCGTGCGGCCGCGCGCCGCCGCCGTCGAGCCAGCAGACCACCGGCAGGCGATGCTTCTCGGCGTGCGCGAACATGCGGCTGGTCTTGACGTGATTGATTGCGCTCTGCGTGCCGGCGTAGACGGTATAGTCGTAGAATACGAGATCGACCGGCCGGCCGTCGATGCGGCCGGTGCCCATCACCACGCCGTCGGCGGCGCCTTCCATGCCGGCCACCGCCGGCCGCGCCAGGCCGCCGTATTCGACGAACGATCCGGCATCCAGCAGCGCCGCCAGGCTCTCGCGCGCCGTCAGCCGGCCGCGCTTGCGCTGCTGCGCCACGGCCTTGGGGCGTGCCGCGTCGAGCCGCGCGGCGCGCGCCTCCAGGGCGAGGGCGAGATCGGGTCGGACCGGCTTGCTGTCGGCGTGATCGGGCATGCGCTTTCCGCGTTGCGGCGGCGTCCGCCGCGCGAACGTCCGCCTGAACCATTGTTCATTGAGCAAGCGTCCTGTGGCGGGTCCTGTCAACTGCGCGCGACGGGCAGCGGATTGCACCGCAGAAGGCGCTTCCCGGTGGCCGGGCCACCGCGCGCTGGCCGCGGGCGCCGCCTATCGGGCGGCGGCGGCCGGCGCATGCTCGACGATGGCGCGGAAGCGCGGCTCATCGACGATGGTCACGAAGCCCTTCTGCGAATCGTATTCGACGATGCCGTCGGCCCGCCAGCCGTTGAGGATGGTGATAATGCTGCGGGTGGTGGCACCCAGCAGGTCGGCGAGGTCGCCCTGGCGGAAGCGGCCGGCGATGCGCAGCTTGCCGTCGGCTCGCCGGGCGCCGACCGTGGCGAGATAGAGGATCTGGCGCGCCAGACGCACCTCCAGCGGCTCGAAGATGGCGTCCTGGAACAATGCGAAGGTGCGCCGCAGGCGGCGGCTGAGCAGCCGCAGCAGGTTGCTGCCCAGTACCGGCGTGGTGGCCAGCACGTCGAGGAACTGCCCGCCGCGCAGCCGCGCCAGGCGGACGTTGCCGTCGGTCGTGGCGTCGGCACTGCGGCTGCCGCCATCGATCACGCCCATCTCGCCGAAGATCTCGCGCTCGCGGAACACCTCGACCATCAGGCGCTTGCTGGTGGCGTCCGGCACGCCGACGCGCACGCGCCCGTCGCTGCGCAGGATGGCGTAGACGGCGTCGGCGGAGTCGCCCTGGCCGAACACCTGGGTGCCGTCGGCCAGCTGCT
>JAHCJT010000292.1 GCA_026126245.1 Alphaproteobacteria bacterium | reverse complement strand
CGTCGCCAGCGCACCGCCGCCCCGGGTCGAAGAATACCGAGGCGGCGGACGGATCATCCTGTACGGCGGCACCGACCCCAACGCCTACGCCGACTACAGTGTGACGCTCAAGGTGACGGGGTCTACCGTCAGCGCCGTCGTGACCCGTGCCTGTGCGACCTGCGGCAGTGGCGGCGGCCAGGAAAACCGTGTCTTCGCCTGCACGCCGGCGCCATTGCGCGACGATGGGTCGTACAACTTGCGCTGCAATGGCGTCTATGTCTGGGGCAACCTGCAGCAGGCGAAGGTGCATTATTCCGCGATCGCCGTTGATCTGCCGCTGAAGCGCGTCGAGGAGGCCGGCGGCTGAGTCCGTGCCGGCGACCGGGCGCCGCGGCGGCGCACCTCTTCTGTGGAGGCCGGCTTCTTGAAGCCCGCGATATGCAAACGATAGGCTGGCCCGTCACGCTGGCGGCGCGCGCGGCGAACCGGGTCGCTGACCGCAGCGCGGATGGGTGCGCGGCCGGTGGGTGCACGTCGCGACCTGTCCGGTCGGAGCAGCAAGGCAAGATCGGGGATCGACAGCGCCGCCACGGCCGGGCATTCAGAACAGCGAAGCGCGCCGCCGCCAGTCCTCGCGCGAGCGCGCCAACGGGAGGGACGCGTGACGCAACAGCATGGTGATGCCGCAACGAGCCTCGTCGACACGGCGCGGCGGGTGTTGCCCGGCGGCGGCTTTGGCAACATGTCGGCCGAGGTCATCATCCGCGAGGGCAAGGGCGGCCGGGTCCGCGACGTCGACGGCAAGGAGTATGTCGACTTTCTGCTCGGCTCGGGGCCGATGCTGCTGGGCCACGGCCACCCGGACGTGACGGCGGCCGTGCTGGCGCAGGTGCCGCAGGGCACCACGTTCTTCGCCAACAACGAGCACGGCATTCGGCTCGCCGAGGCGATCGTCGATGCCGTGCCCTGCGCCGAGAAGGTGCGCTTCGTCTCGACCGGCTCGGAGGCCGACCTCTATGCCATGCGCGTGGCGCGCGCCTGGAGGCGGCGTGACAAGATCCTGAAGTTCGAGGGCGGCTATCACGGCATGAGCGACTACGGGCTGATGAGCCTGTGGCCCAAGCGACCCGGCAACTTCCCGCAGGCGGCGCCGGATTCCGCCGGCATCCCGGCGGCGCTGCGCCACGAGATGCTGGTGGCGCCGTTCAACGATCTCGACGCGGCGGCGACCCTGATCGCCGAGCACAAGGACGAGATGGCCGGCGTCATCGTCGAGCCGTTCCAGCGCTCGATCCGGCCCAAGCCCGGCTTCCTCGCCGGCTTGCGCGAGCTGACCCGCAAGCACGGCATTGCGCTGATCTTCGACGAGGTCGTCACCGGCTTCCGCTTCGCCTATGGCGGTGCGCAGGAGTACTACGGCGTGACGCCCGACGTGTGCACCTTGGGCAAGATCGTCGGCGGCGGCTTTCCGTTGGCCGCCATCGCCGGCCGTGCCGACATCATGGCGCATTTCGATCGCGAGGCGGTCGGCGAAGAGAATTTCGTGCCGCAGATCGGCACCTTGAGCGGCAATCCCATCGCCGCCGTTGCGGGCCTGGCAAGCCTGCAGGTGCTGCGCCGTCCTGGCACCTATGAGCGGCTGTTCGCCACCGGCCGGGCCCTGATGGACGGGCTGCGGTCGCGTCTGAAGGCGGCGGGCGTCGTGGCGCAAGTGATCGGCGAGCCGCCGCTGTTCGACGTCGTCTTCGCCGATGGCGAGATGAACGACTATCGCGATACCGCGCGCGGCGATGTCCAGATGATGCGCCGCTTCAACCTGCTGCTGCGCCAGCACGGCGTGCTCAAGGGCGACAGCAAGTTCTACGTCTCGCTGGCGCACGACGAGCGCGACGTTGCCGTCGCGCTGGCCGCTTTCGACGCGGCCGCCGCAGCCCTAGCCCACTGAAAGGTCGCGGCGCGTCACGGTGGTTGTACCGCCGTGGCGCGCGGCCGACATGGGGGCTGGTGTGGCGGCGCAAGGCGGAGTGGGCGCGCTGATCGCCGATCGGGCGTTCCGGCGCCTGTGGCTGATCGGCGCCAGCACCGGCGTCATGCGCTGGCTCGACATGGTCGTGGCCGGCATCTACGTCTTCGACGCCACCGGCTCGCCGGCCTGGGTTGCCGCCGTCGCCTTCATGCGCTCCGCGCCGATGATCGGTGGCATGCTGCTGGGCGCGTTGGCGGCGCGGCTGTCGCTGGCCCTGTTCCTGCGCATCGGCCTGGTGGCGGTGGCCACGACATATACGGTGTTGGCGACTCTGGCCGTGCTCGACCTGCTTGAGGTCTGGCACGTGGCGCTCGGCGCGCTGGTCGTCGGCACCTACTGGAGTTCCGAGAATTCGGTACGTCGCACGCTGATCGGCAGCGCCGCCGGACCCGGCCAGGTCGGCACCGCGATCAGCTTTGACTGGGCGACGATCAACGCCTTGCGGCTGGCCGGCCCGTTCGCCGGCGGTGCGCTCTATGCCGTCTACGGCATCGGCGCCACCTGCGCCTTCGGCGTCGTCTGCTTCGCAACGGCGCTGGCACTGGCCAGCGGCCTGGCCGGCAGCGAGACCCCAACGCCGGCGCGCGCGACGCGACGCCTGCGCGACGACATCGCCGACAGCATCGCCATCGTGCGCGCCAGTCCGACGATCCAGGGCGTGCTGGGCGTCAGCCTGTGCCTCAATTTCTTTGGCTTCCCCTATGCCAGCATGGTGCCGGTGATCGGCAAGGAGGTGCTGCGCGCCGCGCCGGCCGATGTCGGCCTGCTGTCGTCGCTCGAGGGCCTGGGCGCTATGAGCGGAGCCATCGTGCTGACGCTGCTCGTGCGACCGACTTGGTTCGGACGCCTGTTCCTGGTCGGCTCGTTCGGCGTCGCTGGCGGCGCCATGCTGTTTGGGCTGTCGCACGTCTACGCGCTGTCGGCGGTCGCGCTGATCGCGGCCGGCTGCGGCATGTCGTGGTTCGCCGCCATGCAGAGCACCCAGGTGCTGGCGCATGCCCCGGCGGATCGCCGACCCGGTATCATGGGCGTGCTGACGACCACCATCGGCCTGGGCCAGATCGGCGTGTTGCAGATCGGCTGGCTCGCCTCGCAGCTCGGCGCCCCGCTGGCGGTGATCGTCTCGGCGGTCTGCGCCGTGGCGACCCTGGCCGCCTGTGCCTGGCTGTGGCCGGCGATCTGGCGGCGCTGAGCGTCACGATGTCGTGATGCGTCGCGTCCGGAAGGACGCGATGGTAGCCTTGCCTGACAGGACATTTCGTCCCAAGGAGCCTGCGATGGTCCGATCGTTCATCGCGATGGTGGTTGCGCTGGCGTCGCTGGCGGCGCTCGATACTGCGGCCCCGGCGCGCGCCGCCGACGTGATGCCGATCTTCGACGCCCATCTGCACTACAGCCATGACGCCTGGGATGTCGTGCCGACGGCGGAGGCGATCGCCATCCTGCGCAAGGCCGGCCTGAAGCGCGCCATGGTGTCGAGCTCCAGCGACGACGGCACGCAGAAGCTCTACGCCGCGGCGCCCGACCTGATCGTGCCGGAGCTGCGGCCCTATCGCACGCGCGGCGAAATCGGCACCTGGCTGCGCGACCCGACGGTGATTGACCATATCGAGGCGCGCCTGAAGAAGTACCGCTACGTCGCGATCGGCGAGTTCCACGTCTCCGGCGCCGACGCCGATCTGCCGGTGGTGCGCCGCGTGGTCGAGCTGGCGAAGCAGTATCGTCTGTTTCTGCACGCGCACTCCGATGCCGAGGCCATCGACCGGCTGTTTGCCCAGGACCCGCAGGCGCGCATCTTGTGGGCGCATTCAGGCTTCGCGCGGCCCGAGCTGGTGCGCGACATGCTGCGCAAGCACCGCAACCTGTGGTGCGACCTGGCGTTTCGCAACGACCACGCGCCAGGCGGCAAGCTCGACGCGGCCTGGAAGGCGGCGTTCCTCGAATTCCCTGATCGCTTCATGGTCGGCACCGACACCTTCACGCCGGAGCGCTGGCACTACATCGTCGAGCACGCCGATTTCACGCGCGCCTGGCTGGTCGATCTGCCCAAGGACATCGCCGAGCGCGTCGCGTGGCGCAACGGCGAGGAGGTGTTCGGCCGCATGATGAGCGGGCAATGAGATGGCGGTGTCGGCGGGCTATTGGCGCCGGCGTTGCGACGATGGCGCTCATCGCCGGCGCAGCCGCGGCGCGGGCCTGCGAACCGGCGCTGAGCGGCGAGGGGGTGCGGGTGATGCGGACCGCCGGTCACGCCGTCGCCTGGCGCGCCGATCCGCAGCCGATTCCGCTGGCCGCGCCGTTTGCGCTGGAACTGGCGGCGTGCGGTGTCGACCTGAGTGACAGCGGCGCCACGATCCTCGTCGATGCCGACATGCCGGCGCATCGCCACGGCATGAACTACCGCGCCAGCGTGACGACGCTGGGCGGCGGCCGCTATCGCGCCGAGGGCTTGCTGTTCCACATGCCGGGCGACTGGCGCCTGACCGTCGAGCTGCGCATCGCAGGCAAGGTCGTCCGGTTGACTGACCATGTCGTGGTCGAGTGAGGCGAACTTACCGCCCCTAAAAGGGGCGTTCGTGCATTGAGGGTCGCGTCCGTGTCAGATATACAACTAAAGAGAGCATGACGACGCATCGGCTCCTGACAAGGCTGCTCGCCGCCGCCTTGGCGTGGCTGGCGCTGGCGCCGGCCTGGGCCCAACCGATGTCCGAATTCAGTGCCGCCGAGCGTCGCCGCATCCTGGCGCACGGGCCGTGGCCGCCGCCGCCGGCGCGCGACGCCAGCAACCGCGTGTCGGGCCAGCCGGACGCGATCGAGCTGGGAGAACGCCTGTTCTTCAACCGCCGGCTGTCGGGTGGCGGTACCATGGCCTGTGACTGGTGCCATGCGCCATCGCGCGACTGGAGCGACGGCTTCCTGCGCGGCGTCGGCAGGACGACGGTCGACCGCAACACGCCAACGCTGTGGAACGTCGGCCGGCAGCGCTGGTTCGGCTGGGACGGCGCCAACGATTCGCTGTGGGCGCAGAGCGTGCGTCCGCTGCTCGATGCGCGCGAAATGGACATGACGCCATCGCGCGTCGCCGAACTTGTGCGCAACGACGCCGACCTTGCCTGTCGCTATGAGCGCGTCTTCGGCCAGCCGCCGGCCTTCATGGACGACGAGGCGCTGCTGGTCGCCACCGGCAAGGCGCTGGCCGCCTTCCAGGAAACGATCGCAAGCCGCCGTTCGCCCTTCGATGATTTCCGTGATGCACTGGAGCGGGGCGACCAGGCGGCCATGGAGCGCTACCCCGCCGCGGCGCTGCGGGGCCTGCGCCTTTTCGTCGGGCGCGGCAGTTGCGCGGTCTGTCATTTCGGGCCGGCCTTCACCAACCATGAGTTCGCCGATATCGGCATGCCCTTCTTCGTT
>JAHCJT010000291.1 GCA_026126245.1 Alphaproteobacteria bacterium | reverse complement strand
ATCTGGGCGCGACGGTTCAGGTCATCCCGCACATTACCGACGCCATCAAGGAGTTCATTCTCGCCGACACCGAGCAGGAGGATTTCGTCCTGGTCGAGATCGGCGGCACGGTGGGCGACATCGAGGGCCTGCCGTTCCTCGAGGCGATCCGCCAGCTGGGCAACGAGCTGGGTCGCGAGCGCACCATGTTCGTGCACCTGACGCTGCTGCCGTGGGTGTCGGCCGCCGGCGAGCTGAAGACCAAGCCGACGCAGCATTCGGTCAAGGAGCTGCTGAGCGTCGGTATCCAGCCCGACCTGCTGCTGTGTCGCAGCGACCGCGCGATCCCGCCTAACGAGCGGCGCAAGATCGCGCTGTTTTGCAACGTGCGGCCGGAATGCGTCATCGAGGCGCGCGACGTCGACACCATCTACGAGGTGCCGGTCGCCTATCACGCCCAGGGCTACGATCGCGAGGTCTGCCGCTACTTCGGCCTGCCCTATGAGACCGAGCCGCGGCTCGACCAGTGGCGCGGACTGGTACGGCACATCCGCGAGCCGGAAGGCCAGGTCAGCATCGCCGTGGTTGGCAAGTACACGGTTCTGCTCGACGCCTACAAGTCGCTGGGCGAGGCACTGACCCATGGCGGCGTCGCCAACAACGTCAAGGTCCGGCTCGAGTGGATCGACTCGGAGATCTTCGAGCGCGAGGACGCGGTCCTGCATTTGGAAAACGTGCACGGCATTCTGGTGCCGGGCGGCTTCGGCGAGCGCGGCGCGGAAGGCAAGATCCAGGCGGCGCGCTTCGCGCGCGAGCGCAACGTGCCGTATTTCGGCATCTGCTTCGGCATGCAGATGGCGGTGATCGAAGCGACCCGCAACCTGGTCGGCATCCACAACGCCAGTTCGTCGGAATTCGGCCCGACCGACGAGCCGGTGGTCGGGCTGCTGACCGAGTGGATGAAGGGCAACGAAATCGAACGACGCAACTCGGCCGACGATCTCGGCGGCACCATGCGTCTGGGTGCTTATCCAGCTGTTCTCGAACAGGGAACCCGGGTGCACGCGATCTACGGCAGCGACCGCATCAGCGAGCGCCATCGCCACCGTTACGAGGTCAACACCGACTATGTCGGACGGCTTGAAAAGGTCGGCCTGAAATTCTCCGGCATGTCGCCCGACGGACTGTTGCCCGAGATCGTCGAGATCCCGGCGCATCCCTGGTTCATCGGTGTGCAGTACCATCCCGAGCTGAAGTCACGCCCGCTCGCGCCGCATCCCCTGTTCACGTCGTTCATCGAGGCGGCCAAGACCCAGAGCCGACTGGTGTAGCCGTCAAGGCGCCACGTCGACGGGGACGTGGCGCCGGCATCAGGCCAGTGTCGCGTCGAGGAGTTCCTGGTTGCGGTCGTGCCGCGCCAGCAGATCCTGCAGCACATCGGTCAGCGCCGCGTCGGTGACCCGCGGCAGCGCATCGCGAACGCGGCGCGTCGATCTGCGTTGCCGTTCGGCCAGTTCCCGAAGCCGTTCAGGCCATGCGGCGAGGGACGCCGCGCTGTCATGGAAAGCCCCGACGGCGGAGGAGGGGGTGACGCCGACACGGACCAGATGGTCCCAGATCCCGGCACAGATGCGGGCTGCGTCATCACGCATGGCCGCCAGCGTCCAGGCGTTGACGACGCCCTCCTGACCGATCTCCAGACACCATTTCGACAGGATCCGCAGGCCGGCCCGCTCGTCCTCGAGCAGGTCGTTGAGGAATGCCGCCAGTGCCGCGCCACTGAGTGGCGGGTGTGCACGGCGGTCAACCTCGTGGGCGTAACAGACCGGCGAGGCGACCTCGATCGGGTTGTCCGGGTCGCCATCGTCGTCCGGCGCAGCCATGGATGATCCTCTCAACGAGCAACGCGCGGGCGCCGGTGCCGTCGCCACTGCGATCCCGCTCGCCGGCTGGCCCGGTCAACGGCGGTCAGGTGGCCAGTCTTGGCAAGCTCCCGCAATGCGCCTATCACGCCTGCCATAGGCACGGAGCACGCCAGATGTCGAGTACCCCTCAGCGCGCCGTCCGGGTCGGTCCGGTCGAACTCGCCAACGACAAGCCGCTGGCGGTCATCGCCGGCCCCTGCGCCCTGGAAAGCCGCGCCCATGCGCTGGAAGTCAGTGCCGCCCTCAAGGAAATATCGGCCCGGCTCGGCATCGGTCTGATCTACAAGACCTCCTTCGACAAGGCCAACCGGACCTCGGCCAACAGCCCGCGCGGCATCGGCATGGACCTGGGCCTGCCGATCATGGCCGAAGTGCGCGAGACGACCGGCCTGCCGGTACTGACCGATGTGCACGATGCAGCGCAGTGCAAACCGGTGGCGGAGGTGGTCGATGTCCTCCAGATCCCGGCCTTCCTGTCGCGCCAGACAGATCTGCTGCTGGCGGCAGGCGACACTGGCCGGGCGGTCAACGTGAAGAAGGGACAATTCCTGGCGCCGTGGGACATGAAGAACGTGGTCGCGAAGATTGCGTCGACCGGCAATCACAACGTGCTGCAATGCGAGCGCGGCGTCAGCTTCGGCTACAATACCCTGATCAGCGACATGCGGGCGCTGCCGATCATGGCCGCCAATGGCTACCCAGTGGTGTTCGATGCCACACATTCGGTGCAGCAACCGGGCGGGCAGGGCGCCACTTCCGGTGGTGAGCGGCAATACGTGCCGGTGCTGGCCCGCGCCGCCGTCGCAGTCGGCGTGGCGGCGGTGTTCATCGAGACCCATCCGGACCCCGACAAAGCGCCATCCGACGGGCCAAACATGGTGCCGCTGCGGCAACTCCCGGCGTTGCTGGAAGAATTGATGAGTTTCGACCGCCTGGCCAAGACGCGGCCCGATGCGGTCTGACCGCTCAAGCCCGCCCTACCGCGCGTTGACAGTCAGGGAATGCGGCCGGAGAATTCACCAGGTCGGACAAGAGGCGGGTGGCGACATGCGTAGGCGGGCGGCACTGGTGGGATTGGCTCTGGCCGCCGGGCTGGCCGTCGCGGCCCCGGCGGCGGCCCAGATCGTCAATGAGAACGATCCGGTGTTCCTGCGCTTTCCCGATCTGCGCAAGCGCTACTTCGAAAGCGGCGAGACCAAGATCGCGCAGCACAAGTTCATCGCCATGCCGATGCCCAAGCAGTGCGTCTACTTCTACGTGGACATCTATTCCAAGCCCGGCATGAGCGACCGTGACACGCGCGAGGAGGCGCTGCGCACCTGCCGCAACAATCTGGAGAAGTACGGTCCGCTGGGCGAGAACTACGCCGTGCCGTGCGAATGCCGTCTGGTCGTGGGCCGCGATAAGTACCGCCTCGATCCCAGCCTTTTGCCGACAATGGGCTACGCCCCGATGTCGATCTTTTTCCGCGACCCGCAGGGCCGTGCCGCGCGGGTACACGGCTACGCCGAGTTTGGCTTGCAGTTTCGTCGCGGCGAGAGCGGTCCGCTCACCATCTACAATCCCGCCGGTATGCAGGTCTGCACTGGCACGATTTCGATCCCTGGCGCCCAGTCCGGCAATTTCTCCTTGAGCTGTCCGGCGGCGCGTTTTCAGGCCAGCGGACAGCTGCAATATCAGACCGGTCAGCCCAAGGAGCACACCGTCGGCCGCGGCGTTTCACAAGGTGGCGGCCCGGTCACGCTGGTGATCGGCCTGCCTGCCGGCGCCGCCCAAGCGCGGTATGGCAGCCTGTAGGTCGGACATGAGCCGCCGTACCATCGCACGACTCGCGCTGATCGCCCTGCTCGCCGCGGGCGGCGCGTCGCCATGGACCGCCGCGACGCGAGCGCAGAACGCGCCCGATCTCGATTGCGTCTTCAAAGGCACCTGCCGACCGCCGCCGCCACCACCGCCGGTCGATCGCGAACGCCTTGAGCGGGAGCGCCAGGAACGCGAGCGCCGTGCCGCTGAAGAACGCGAGCGACAGGAACGACAACGGGTCGAGCGCGAGCGACAGGAGCGCGAGCGTGTCGAGCACGAACGTCAGGAGCGGGAGCGCGTCCAGCGCGAGCGCGCCGAACAGGAGCGGGCTCAACGCGAACGCGCCGAACGGGAACGCGTCGAGCGTGAGCGCGCCGAACGCGATCGTATCGAGCGCGAACGGGCGGAACGGGAACGGACCAAGACGCCACCCAAGGATGAGACGCCGCCGGCGGTCGCCGAAAAGCTGAACGAGTTCAAGCGCGGCGACCCCAACGATGTGCTGCTGTTCTTCAACGAAACGGCCGACGCACCCAACGGCCGGCGCCAGCCACGCGGCGATCTGACGTTCCGCGATGGTCAGTTTGCACCCTGCGCCGCGCTGGGCTGGAGCGGCGGCCCGGAGGTCAGCGCCGCGGTTCGTGCGACCATGGCGACGCACGGTGCCACGCGCATGATGACCGACGTTTCGACACCATGTCCGGACGGTCGCCGACCGTTTGACATTGTCGCCGTCGAGCGCCGCCTCCTGCAGGTCTCACCGCCGGCCGGCGTACAGGCTCTCGCCGCCGACGTCGTGGCGCGTCGCCTGACGCCGCTGGCCACCATCAGTGCGGCCGATATTGCGGCGGCACGCGACCGCCTGCAGCGCGAGCGCGACGTCACCGCCGGCCTGCGCGACGGAACGCTGCAGGGCATGGGCCTGCTGCTGCTGGACGGCAACGCACGGCGGGTGTGCGCCGCCGGTGTCAGCGACGCGCAACGCGGCGCGGTGGTTGCCGCGCTGGTAGGATGGCGCGGGCAGCTGCCGCCGCATTTGGCTGCCGGCGGGCTCGACGTGGCGGCGTTCGACAAGGACGGTGCGCTGGCGGCGGCGCGGCGCGGCGAGTGCGGCGCCATCTTCGGCGACGCCGCAACCTTGCGCGAACTCGACGCCGCCTTGCGCGGCGAGGGCCGGCAGGTGACGCCGGCGCGCGCCTGGCTGACGCCGCCGGAATGGAACGCGCTGCTCGAACGTTTCGGCGCGCCGCGATCGCTGGAGGAGCGGCGGCGCCAGCTGGCAGGCACGGTCAATCCGCTGGCCGAACGCCTGGTCGCCGACCTGCGGAGCTATATCGCAGCCGACGGCAAGTCGGGCCCGATCGGCGGCGAGTTCCCGGCGTTCGCCCAGTGGCATGGCCAACTCAAGACGATGAAATGGGCGTTGTCGGTGGAAAGCTATTCCATCGACGACTTTGGCGACGCGACATCGGCTGGCGGGTCCTTGCCGTCGGTCGTGGTGGTGGTGAATTTCGCGCTGACCTCGCCCGCCGTGCAAGGCACGCGCGCAAACTGCATGATCTTCGCCTGGCTCGACGATGCCGCCGCAACCGCGCGCCGTGAGACGACCGCCTTCGGCTGTGATGCGGTCTCCGAAATCGAGCGCTGGAAGCGCCAGCACGGCATGAAGAGCAAGTGGAGTTGAGGCGCGCCGCTGACCGCCGACGATCTGGCTGATCAGC
>JAHCJT010000290.1 GCA_026126245.1 Alphaproteobacteria bacterium | reverse complement strand
AGGTGCTGCAGCACCGCAGGGTCGACTGCTTCACCAACGCCCAGGAAGCGCGCTCGATGACGCTGATGGCGACGCTCAAGATCGACGATCCCGACGCGACGGTGCGCAAGAAGGCGGCCTCGGGCGCCAAGGTGCAGATCGGCAAGTCGGGCAAGTTCGTCGGCCAGAGCGCCGTGCAGATGCACGGCGGCATGGGAGTCACCGACGAGCTGTCGGTCAGCCACTATTTCAAGCGCCTGACCATGATCGACACCATGTTCGGCAGCGCCCAGCACCACCTGACGCGCTACGGCAACCTGTCGATGGCGGCCTGACCGCCGCAGGCATATACGCTGCGCGACACGCCCCGGCCGAGCGCCGGGGCGTTTGCGTCGGGGCCCGGCATCTTGCGCCGCACGCCGCTGCGGTCGGATAGATTTCGCCTATATCTCGAATAAATATTTCGACATTTACCGCGCCGCTCTTTGACCCGACTTTCCCGCGCCGGCGACTGAGCGACGGCGGAGGACAGCGGCCGTGGATTTCGACCTGCCCGATCACCTGGCGACGTTGATTGCCGACGTCCGCCGCCTGGTGCGCGACGAGCTGCAGCCGCACGATGCGGCGATCGAGGAAACCGGCCGCATCCCGGACCGGGCGCTCGACGCCATCCGCCGGCTCGGCCTGTTCGGTTCGCACACGCCCAAGGCATATGGCGGACTGGGCCTCGACATGCTGGGCAACTGCCTGGTCATCGGTGAAATGGCCAAAGCGCATATCGCCTATTTCTACACCTACAGCATGAACGTCCACATCGCCTCCAAGGGCATCGAGCTGGGCGGCACCGAGGAGCAGCGGCGCCGCTGGCTGCCTGATCTGGCCAGCGGGCGGCGGATCGGCTGCTACGCGCTCACGGAGGACGGTGCCGGCTCCGACGCGGCTGCCGTTCAGACCACTGCCACACGGCGCGGCGATGCCTACGTGCTCAACGGCCGCAAGCGCTACATCACCAACGCGCCGATCGCCGACCTTTTCACCGTGTTTGCCGCCACCGGCACGGACGGCGCACGGCCGCGAATTTCGGCCTTTGTCGTCGAGAAGGGCACGCCAGGCCTGGGCATCGGCGGCATCTTCCGCATGGCTGGCGGCAACGGCTCGCTGCATGCCGAGGTCGTGTTCGAGAACTGTACCGTGCCCGCCGCCAACCGCCTCGGCACGGACGGCGACGGCTTCGCCATCGCCATGCGCTGCCTCGATGCCGGCCGCATCAACTGGGCCGCCTACTGCGTCGGCGCCGCCGAGCGGCTGCTCGACATGACGGTCCACCATCTCGCGACTCGCCACCAGTTCGGCAAACCGCTGATCGACAACCAGGGCCTGCAGTGGATGCTTGCCGACATGGCGCTCGATCTGAAGGCGGCACGGCTGGTCTGCCACGAAGCGGCATGGCGCTACGACCGCGAACCGCAGCAACGCGCCGCGATCGGCGCCATGGCCAAGCTGGCGGCGTCGGAAATGGCATTCCGAATGGCCGACCGTGCCGTGCAGCTATTCGGCGGCGAGGGCTACCGCAAGGACCTGCCGATCGAACGGATCTGGCGTGAACTGCGCGCCATCCGCATCCTGGAGGGCACCTCGGAGATCATGCGTCACATCATCGCCCGCGACCTGGCACGCACCGCCCGGCGCGCCAACGACCCGGAGGGACACAGCCCATGAGCCAGCCAGCCAGGCATGACGAGCCGCCCGTCCTGCGCGAAAGCCATGACGCCGTCGCCATACTGACCCTGAACCGTCCGCGTGCCTACAATGCGCTCGATCTGGCGCTGGGCGACGCGCTGCTGGAGGCACTGATCGCCTGCGACGAGGATCCGGCGATCCGCGCCGTGCTGGTCATCGGCAGCGGCGCCGCCTTCTGTGCCGGCGGCGACATCCGCCAGATGAAGCAGGCGGTCGACGCCACCGGCCACGCCGGCGTGTTCCTGAAGACGCTGACCATCCGCCTGCACGCCATCGTCTCCACCATCGCGCGTATGGCCAAGCCGGTGGTCACGGCCGTCAACGGATCGGCCGCGGGCGCCGGATTCAGCCTTGCGCTGACGGGCGACGCGGTGCTGGCATCGGAGGCCGCCAGCTTCGTGGTCGCCTATCCGGCGATCGGCCTGGCGCCCGACGGCAGCATCAGCTTCACGTTGCCGCGTCTGGTCGGCGCCAAGCGGGCGTTCGACCTGATCTGCAGTGGCCGCGCGGTGGGCGCCGCCGAGGCACTGGCGCTGGGACTGGTCAGCCGGACCCTGCCGGCCGACGGCTTTCGCGACGCCGCCATCGCCTACACCCGCACCCTGGCGGCCGGCCCGACACTGGCCTTCGCCGAGGCCAAGAAGCTGCTGGCGCTCAGTCCGACCAACGGGCTGGAAACCCAGATGGAATTCGAGCGGCGCGCCATCGCGGCCTGCGGCCGCACCAGCGATTTCCTGGAAGGCATCGAGGCGTTCCTCGGCAAGCGCGCGGCGACATTCCGAGGCGCCTGAGCCGCCCGACGCGACTTCGGAGCGGCCGCGTGCTAGCTTCCGGCGCATGGAAATCAGGCAGATCCGCCATTTCCTCGCGATCCACGAGGCCGGCAACTTCACGAAGGCGGCAGAGCGGCTGCTGCTGTCGCAGCCCGCGCTGTCGGCCAGCATCCGGGCGCTGGAGGAGGATCTCGGCGTCCAGCTGCTCGAGCGCGGGCGCCGCGGCATCGCCCTGACCCGCGAGGGCAAACGCTTCCTCGAGCACGCGCAGACGATCCATGACCAGTACGAGTCGGCGCGCAAGGATTTGCGCATGCCGGCCAACGCCGAGGAGTTGCGGCTGGGCGCCTTCCAGGCGTTCACCATCGCGCGCCTGGCGACCATGCTGAAGGCGTTCTGCGCCGCCCATCCCAACGTCTTCATCGGCCGACTGCTGGAAGGCACCACGGCCGACGTCTCGCGCCTGCTGGCGCAGGGCCGGGTCGATGTCATCCTCACGGCGCGCATGCCGGAGGACGATCCGGCGCAATCGCTGGCGCTGTTCGAGGAAGAGTATGTGCTGGTCGTGCCGGCGGGACACCGGCTGGCGCAGCGCCGGTCGGTGCGCATCGCCGACCTGCAGGGCGAACGCTTCATCTACCGCACGCACTGCGAGAGCACGATTCCGGCCAAGCGCGTCTTCGTCGAGCGCAACACCGAGGTGCAGATCGTCTGCCGCACCGGCCAGGACGACTGGGCGATCCGCCTGGTGCAGGCCGGCATGGGCATCACGATCATGCCGCGCTACGGCGCATTCGCCGGGACCGTGCATGTCCCGTTCGAGGATCTCGGCATCAACCGCACGATCTGCCTGCGCTGGCGGCGCGAGGCCATGACGTCGGCGCTGCAGGCCTTCCGCGATTTCGCCGCGGCGCATGATTGGACCGAAGTCGGCGACGAGCGGCCGTCAGCCGGCCGCGCGATGTCGGCCGTATCCGACCGCATGCGCGACCGCGGCTGATCCGGCGCCACACCGCGCGGACCTGCGGCCGACACGCCGTCGGTATCGGGGTCCGGCACGGAACGCCTTCTTTCTGCATCCCGAAACATATGCCCGCAACGCGGGGCAACCCGCGTAAAATCCATGTCGCGCCGGCTGCCCGGCGGCGCTAAGGTGAATCAACGTTCACGGATCGGCCGCGCCCTCGCCGGGGCAGCGCGGCCGGCCGCACAACCAGAACCAAGCCTTTCGGAGGATATCGGCGAATGGTCGGCATCACGGCTTTTGGCGCCTACGTTCCGCGACTGCGGCTCAACCGCCAGGCGGTTTACGATGCAAACAAGTGGTTCGCGCCGGGCCTGCGCGGCCAGGCCAAGGGCGAACGCTCGATGGCCAACTGGGACGAGGATTCCATCACCATGGCGGTCGAGGCGGCGCGCGACTGCCTCAACGGCACCGATCCCAAGAGCCTGCGCAATCTCTACTTCGCCTCGACGACGCATCCCTTCAAGGACCGCCAGAACGCGGGCGTGATCGGCACGGCGCTGACCGTCGAACAAGGCCTGATGGCGGCCGATATCGGCGGCTCGCAGAAGGCCGGCACGTCGGCCCTGATCGCCGGGCTGAACGCCGCCGGCTCGGGCGCCATGACGATCGTGGCGGCCGCCGACAAGCGGATGACGCGCGTCGCGTCGGCCGCCGAGATGCAGTACGGCGACGGCGCGGCGGCGCTGATGCTGGGTACCGACAAGGTGATCGCCAAGCTGATCGGCGCGCGGTCGGTGTCGATGGACTTCGTCGACCATTTCCGCGGCGAGGAGTCGGACTTCGACTACGGCTGGGAGGAGCGCTGGATCCGCGACGAGGGCTACGCGAAGATCGTCCCGCCGGCGATCAAGGAGGCGCTGGCCGCCTTCGGCCTGAAGGGCGCCGACATCGCCCATTTCGTGATGCCCAGCCTGATGGGCGCCGTGCCCAAGCAGATGGCCAAGATGGCCGGCATCCCCGAAACGGCAGTGCGCGACCTGCTGAACGCCAACCTCGGCGACACCGGCGCGGCGCACGCCCTGGTCATGCTGGTCGACGCGCTGGAGAACGCCAAGCCGGGCGAGAAGATCCTGGTGGTCGGCTTCGGCCAGGGCGTCGATATCGTCGCCTTCGAGGTCACGGCCGAGATCGGCAAGCTCGGCAAGCGCATGGGCCTGTCGGGCTGGCTGGCGCGCCGGAAGGAAGAGAAGAACTACATGAAGTTCCTCGCCTTCAACGAGATGCTGCCGATCGACAAGGGCATGCGCGCCGAGTTCGACAAGAAGACCGCGATGTCGGTGCTGTGGCGCAAGCGCGACATGATCTACGGCCTGGTCGGCGGCAAGTGCCGGGTGTGCGGCACGGTGCAGTTCCCAAAGAGCCAGGTCTGCGTCAATCCCAACTGCCACGCGATGGACAGCCAGGACGACTACCCGATGGCCGGCCTTGAGGCCGCCATCATGTCGTTCACCGCCGACTCGCTCACCTACTCGCCCGATCCGCCGGCCTACTACGGCATGATCACGTTTCCCGAGGGCGGCCGCTTCATGGCCGACTTCACCGACTGCGACAAGGACCAGGTCAAGGTCGGCACCAAGATGCGCATGACGTTCCGTATCCGCGACAACGACACCATGCGCGGCGGGTTCAAGCGCTACTTCTGGAAGGCGGCGCCGGCCTGACCGCTGCCGTCTTCCGCGTTACCGTCAAGTTTCCGCGTTCAGAGCACGAAAGGAGACGTGCGATGGCCAAAGGTATCAAGGACAAGGTCGCCATCCTCGGCATGGGCTGCTCGAAGTTCGGCGAGCGCTGGGACAGCGGCGCCGAGGAGCTGATGGTCGAGGCGTTCAAGGAATGCCTGTCCGACTCCGGCGTCGACAAGAAGCAGATCCAGGCGGCCTGGTTCTCGACCGCCATCGACGAGGTCCATGTCGGCAAGTCGGGCATCCCGCTGTCG
>JAHCJT010000029.1 GCA_026126245.1 Alphaproteobacteria bacterium | reverse complement strand
GGCGCGACCGGCGCCGCTGACGGCAAAGTGACTGTCGCGCGCGGCCGGCGGCTGCAGGGTCCGGTGCGGTCTGCTAGGCTGGCCGCAGGTTATTCCGGCCAAGGAGACTCACCATGCAGGCGATTTGGCGCGGTCAGGTGATCGCCGACAGTGATCGCACGCTCGATGTTGGCGGCTACCGCTATTTCCCGCGCGATGCCGTGCGCATGGAGCTGCTGCGTCTGGCGCCCAAGACGGCGCGTGACCTGGAATGCCCGCACGGCGTGCAGTTCTATGACGTCGTGCAGGGCGAGGCGCAAAGTGCGCGGGCGGCGTGGTCCTACGAGGCGCCGCGCGCCGCCATGCAGTCGGTCGATCACTGGATCGGTTTCTGGGAGGACGTCGAAATCCGCTGACGTCCCGCGGCCGCGCAACGGCGGCAGAAAATTCGACGAGCGATGTCGGACCGCCGTGGCGCGATGCGTCCTTGAGGTGATCGCGCGGTCGTGCCGTGCGGCCCGACCGCGACGGTGACGGCAGTGATCGACGATGTAGCCTGCGTGATGGCGAACTTGCCGCCCCTAAAGGGCCGCCGGGCAGGGACGACGGCCATTCCGTCACAATGGAGCAAAGATTCAGCCAATAGCGACGTGCCGACGCGGGACCGGACGGCGTCCTCCCGAGGCGGCGACGTCGCGGCGCCGGTGCCGCAGGCGCACGACGCTGCGTGCGCCGTGACCGCACACCCCATCCTCAAGCCGACAAGGAGTCCGCCATGCCCGTTCAACCCTACCTGTTCTTCGAAGGGCGCTGCGAGGAGGCGATCGAGTTCTATCGCGCGGCGCTGGGCGCCGAGGTCAGCATGCTGCTGCGCTACAAGGACAGTCCCGACCCGTTGCCGCCGGGCATGATCCCGGCGGGCGGCGAGACCAAGGTGATGCATGCCAGCTTCCGCATCGGCGATACCGAGGTAATGGCATCGGACGGCCGCTGCTCGGGCAAGCCGGCGTTCCAGGGCTTCGCGCTGTCGGTTTCGGCCGCCAATGAGGCCGAGGCCGACCGCCTGTTCGCCGGCCTGTCCGAAGGCGGCCAGGTGCAGATGCCGCTGGGCAAGACGTTCTTTTCGCCGCGTTTCGGCATGGTCGCCGACCGCTTCGGCGTGTCGTGGATGGTCATCGTGCCGGCCTGATGCCGGCTCCTAAAGTTCCCGATTTCAGGAGACACCAATGCGCTTCATGATGCTGATGATTCCCAAAGGCTACGAATCGGCGGCGCCCGACGCCATGCCCGATCCCGAGGCCGTGGCGGCGATGATGCGCTACAACGAGGAGCTGCAGAAAGCCGGCGTGCTGCTGGCGCTGGAGGGGTTGCAGCCGCCAGCGACCGGGGCGCGCGTGTCGTTCGCAGGCGGCACACCTGTCGTAACCGATGGTCCGTTTGCCGAGGCGACCGAAGTGATCGGCGGCTACTGGATGATCCGGGTGAGCTCGCGCGACGAGGCGATCGCATGGGCCAAGCGCTGCCCGGCGTCGGCCAACGAGGTGATCGAGATCCGCCAGGTCCACGAGTTCGAAGATTTCACGCCGGAGGTCCAGAAGGCCGCGAACGGCTTTGCGGAAATGCAAGCCGAGCTTAGCCAGCGACCGTAGCCGACAGACAGAGAGCGGGCCACTCGTTGCACCTTTGAATTCCGCCGGTTCGCTTGCCCTGGGGAGCGCGGGCCTGCGGCCCAGCCACCCGCCGCCGAAACGCCGTTGCTGCCGGGTAGCGATTGGTCGCCATCCGCTGGATGGGAAGGTCATCGTCCAGGGCGACTGGCCGTCGTCCCGAGCGTATTGCAGGAGCCTGCGATATTGCTGTCAGCGCTCAACGGCGGGCGGAAGACTACACGCTTTGGCGCGCCTCGGACCCGCCACTGCGACGTCGTTCACGCAGCACGGCGGCAACCCAATCGCACGTTATTTGCAGGCGCCCCGGCTTTACAGGGGTGTGGTCCTGGCCATGGCTGAGCGGATGGCGGCGAACCGCGCCTCGACCTCGTGGTGCATCTCGGGGTGCGTGAAGACGTAGAGGTCGTCGTCGCGGATGGCGCTCAGCGTGCGGGCCGCGACGACGTCCGGATCGAGTCCGGCGTCGATGAGTCCGGCGACCTGGGCGGCAAGGACGCCGCCGGCGCTCGCAGGGGCGAGCACCGGGGCCGAGCCGTAGCGCCCGGACCTGTTGCGCGCGCTCTGGCCGATACGGGTGCGCACAAAGCCAGGGCACAGCACGCTGACGCCGATGCCGAGCGGCTTGAGTTGCAACGCCAGGCCTTCCGACATGCCGACCACCGCGTACTTGCTGGTCGCGTAAGGGCTGAAGCCGAGTCCGCTCGCCAGGCCGGCAAGCGAGGCGGTGTTGACGATGTGGCCGCCGTCGCCGTGGGCGCGGATATGCGGCAGGAAGCTGCGGACACCGTGCAGAACGCCCATCAGGTTGACGTCGAGCACCCAGCGCCAGGTATCCAGCGAGATGTCGTCGATGCCGCTGCCGCCGGCAACGCCGGCGTTGTTGCACAGCACATGGACATGGCCGAAGGCTTCCACGGTCACCTGGGCCGCATGTTCGACGGCGGCGGCATCGGCGACGTCGCAGGCCACGCCGCGGACGTCCGGTGCGATGCCACGCAGGCTCTCGACGGCGGCGGCCAGCGCGTCGGTTTCGATGTCGGCCAGCATCACCTTCATGCCTGCCGTCGCGAAAGCCCGTGCCAGCGCCAGCCCGATGCCGCTCGCTGCGCCGGTCACAAACGCCGTCTTGCCGGTGAAGTTACGCATGCGTCCCCGTATCACGTGACCTGCGGCGTGGCTATCGCCTTGCCGTCGAAGCGGAGCGCGCACAGTGCGGCAGGGCAGCAGTGCACCGGAACGAATGAGTCGCCGCGCGGTCGTCGGCAGTCCCCGGCCGTGTCGAGCCGCCGGCTTGCGGCGTCGGTCGGGGGACGGCGGCGGCGCGGTTCAGGTCGCCGCCTTGGCCGGCTCCTGCATTGCGGCCAGCGCCCGTGCCGCCGCCGCCGCGGTGCCGGGATCGCCGCCCGACACCTGGACCACCGGGTAGGCGAACTTGATGCCGTTGGCGTCGAACGCCTTCTTGATCATGCCGAAGGCGTGCCGCCGGATGACGAACTGCTCGCCGGGCCGGGTCATCATCTTCAGCCGGATGTTGATGGCGAAGTCGCCGAAATTGTCGACGCCCTGCATCTTGATGGTCTGCAGGATGTGCGGCTTGAACTCCGGGATCTCGGCCAGCTCCTTGCCGACCTCCTTGACCAGCTTCTTGGCCAGGGCCAGATCGGTGTCGTAGGTGACGCCGATCACCTGCTTGTCGATCACCCAGTCGCGGCTCATGTTCTGCACCGCGCCCAGGGTGCCGAACGGGATGGTGTAGAGCGGTCCGCGGTGGTGGCGCAGCTTGATCGAGCGCAGGCTGAAGGACTCGACCGTGCCCTTGTAGTTGCCGCTCTGAATGTATTCGCCGATGCGGAAGGCGTCGTCGAACAGGTAGAAGATGCCGCTGATGATGTCGCGCACCAGCGTCTGGGCGCCGAAGCCAACGGCGACACCGACCACACCGGCGCCGGCGATCAGCGGTCCGATCTCGACGCCCAGCGATGCCAGCGCCATCAGGCCAACGATCACGATGAAGACGATGAACGACACGTTGCGCAGGATCGGCAGCAGGGTGCGCACGCGGGCCCGGTGGCGCGCCTCCTCGGCATCGACCCGGTCGCCGGTATCGACGCTGGAGGGCTGCGCCAGGCGGCTGTCGATGATGGCCTTGATCAGGTTCCAGGTGAAATCGGCCACCAGCAGAATCACCACGACGCTGATGGCGCTACGCGTCAGGCGCTTGCCAAGACTGTCGCCCTCGCCGACGTCGAACAGATCGACGCCCCAGGCGTTGGCCAGGATCAGGGCCCCGATGGCGATCCATAGCGCCCGCAGGCCACGCTCGAGGCAGACATTGTAGATCCCCGTCACCGCCGCCTCGGTCGTGCCGTCGGCCAGGTCGGCGGTGCCGGCCGGACGCAGCACGTGGTCGACCGCGCGTCGGGTAAGCGCGATGGCGGCCGGCACGCCGGCCAGCACCAATACTGTCCAGAACAGCGCCCACTGGCTGGTCAGGCGCAACGCCCACAGGACGGCGAAGAGCAGCAGCACCAGGGCCGTGGTGGCGCCGCGGCCTTGATCGGCCCCGACGTCGCCGCCGTAGGCCGACTGTGGCGGTCGTCGCAGCATCATCTGCGCGCCGATGGCCAGCAGCGCCAGTCCGACCACGGCGGCGAACAGGCGGACGCTTTCGGCCGAGACGCCCAGCGTCTCCAGCAGACCCACCGTGGCATAGGTGATGGCGATGATGCCGACGATCAGCACGAGGTGGCGGTTCCAGAACGCGGCCGCCTCGGTCGCCATCGGCAGGATGCGGAAGCGCTCGGCGCCCGGCGCTAGCAGGAAACGCCCGATCACGGAGGCCAGCCGCGTCAGCACCACGGCGATCAGGGCCGCCAGAACAATGTCGCGGATCAGCGGCGGCCACTGGAAGGGCAGGAAGGCGCCGATGCTGCCGGCGGCGAAGGCCGTCGTCCAGGACAGGCCGAACGCCAGGCGCATCAACACGGCACGGCCGCGGGCGCCGACCGTGTCCATCGGGGCGTTGATGATGCGCGGCCGGATGTGGCGGGTCGCCCACCAGAACAGGCGCTCGACGCCGAAGCCCAGGCCGGCGAACAACGCCACCAGCAGGCCGATCTCGACCAGGCCGCGCTGCTCCAGCTCCAGCTTCAGGATGTCCCAGGCCCGCTCCAGCTCGTCGGGCAGGCGCGGCGCGGCCTGCACCAAGGCGACCAGACGCTGGCGGACGGCGTCGACCTGCGCCGCCACGACCTGGACCGGCGACATCTCGGCTTGCTCTTCGGTGCGCGGTTTGGCCTTGGCCTTGACCTCGGTCCGCTGCTTTTCAAGCCAGCTCCGCACTTGCTCGTCGGCCAGCAGATCGAGCAGCAGCCGCACGCGCGCGTCGGCCTGCTCCGGGGGCGGTGCCTTCGGCGCCTGCGCCTGGGCTGCGCCCAAGCCGAGGCACAGGGCCATCAGCGCCGCAAGCAGGGTGCCTAGGGCGGCGGGCCGGCGTGCCGAGGTGCGCCAGCGGGCATCCTGCAGGAGTCGGTTCATGGGGCCTTCCACACCAGATGGCGGGCCTCCCGGGGCGGGAGGCAACTGAGTATATGCCATCCGCCCGTCTTCGGATGCCGGCGCCGGCACGGCCCGCGGGTTTTTCGAAGCCCCGGCTAGGTCAGACGGGGCGGTTGACAGTGAGTAGTCGCTCATGATAGAAGAGGGAACACTCACTATGAGGGTCGCCATGTGCTTCGCTTCCGAGCTGCGGCTGGTCCAGGAGCCTTCGCGCTCCGTCCCCTCACACACTCAGCTCCGGGACTACCCGGAGGCGTCTCCGTCCTGGATGCGTGGCCTGTGGTCGGCCACGCGCGTGCTGTTCGGCGAGCAGCACGGCAACACCACGTCAACTGCGCGGCCGCTGCGCTAGCACCGCAGGACGCCGGCCTTTGCGAACGATGTCGCGGCACTGATCCGGCGGGCGAGGTCGGGATTGTCCGGCGCACCGCGGACGGACGGGGTTCTTTAACGATCATCGCGTCCGCGGGGGAGGCGCCGGTGAAGCCAATCGAGAGGCGGCTGGGGGTCGCCGCGCTGATCGGGCTGCTGGGCTGTGCATCGATAGTTGGTGCCGCGCCGCCCGCGTTTGCCGTCGATGTCCAGACGGCATGGCACTATGGCACCGACCGGGCGGCCGGCTCGGCAGCCACGCACGTGGCGCGCATCGAGCAAGGCGGGCATGTCTTGGCCTACGCCTGCGACAGCCGTCGAGGCCGCCGCTTCACCGTCGACGTCTGGCAGCCGCAGCAGGTGCCGCAACATGACACCCTGACGCTGGCGTTCGTCTTCGAGAGCGGTGAGCCGAACGCCAACACAAGGCACCGGATCGACGTTGCGGCACGACCGACCGGCCGGGATACGGGCGTCGTCGTCAAGGAGCCGGCCGCCAACGCCTTGCTGCTGGAACTGCTTGATGGTCGACACGACCGCCTGACCATCGAGACGGAAGGGGTGGTGCGTGCGTTCTCTCTGAGCGGCGCCGCCGCCGCCGTGCGCCGCGCCAATGTCGCTTGCAGCACCGGCCTGCCGGCAGCGACGGCGCCGGCCGACACCGCGTGGGATGTGTTCGGCTATGGCGGCCTGTTCGAGATCGCCATGCCGGACGATGCCGAGGAGGTCGCCGCCAGCATCCCGCTCGACGGCCGCACGGTGCGCTATGGCGGCCTGCGCGGCTCCGACGGTGATGCCAGCTACACCGCGATCGTCAGCGACATCGGTCGGCGTGGCGCGACGCCGGATGAACGGGCGCAATTCTTCACCGAGTTCGTCGCCGGTACGCTGGAGGGTGCGCGTCGCAACGGCGCCGTGGTGCGCGACATGCCGGCGGTGGGCGGCGACGGCCTGGCGCGCGACCTGAGGCTCGACTACGCCAATGGCACGACGCAGTTCATGCGCATCGTGATGGTCGATACGCGAGTCTACCTGCTGACGACGACCTGCCGCGCCGACGCCCGGACGATTGCGCGCAAGGATCGTTTTCTTGCGTCGTTCAGGACATTGTAGCCGCGCGGTGGCACCAGCCTAAGCGAGGTAGGGCAGGCAACCGGTGTCGCGCAGCAGCGGGTCGAGTCGGCCGCGCGCCGTTGCCGGCAGCGCCGCGAATTTCTTGCGCAGCGCGTCATAGCACTTGGCCTGGTAGCGAAACGGCGCCTGGCTGTACGGCCGGCCGAGAATGTCGAGATCGACCGTTGCGTCGCCACTCTGGATGGCCCGCATGTTGGCGGCGAGGAACGGCAGATAGGTCTGGCCGCAATGGCGCAGCAGCGCCACGACGGTCTCTGGCAGCGGTGCCGCCGCGTCGAGCCAGTCGCCATCGATGCCCGACGCGTCGTCCAGCCGCAGCAGCCAGAAATGGACATCGGGCGCACGCGCGCGCATCTCCGCCATCGGCGTCGGATCGGTGGCCAGGATCATGAGCTGGCCGTAGAAGCCGAAATCGGCCAGCGACGGCCGCGTACCGAACAGGAACGGTGTTGTCCGGACATGCCGGTCCAGGGTGTCGAGCACGAAGCGATAGCTGTCCTCGATGATCGGCCGGTTCTGCTCGGTGCAGCCGACCATCGCCATGCGGCCAACCTGGCGGTCGTCGAACTGCTTCATCATGGTGCGCCGCTCGGCCTCGGGCATGGTGGGGTTACGGCACGAGGTGACCCAGAGCTGCGCGAAGGTGCGGTCTGCGGGATAGTACCAGCGGTAATGGAACATCATCTTGGTCAGCCATTCGTCCCCGAAATCCTCGAGCAGGTCGCTGAGATAGGCGAGGCCGGCATCGTCGGGCACGATCGAGCGGGCGCCGGGATGGGCCTGTTCCAGGGCCCAGGCCAGCGGCGTCGAGTCGTTCATCAGTCGGCCATCGGGAAAGCGCAGCACCGGAATGACCGGCGGCAGGCCGGCGCCGGTCGCCACCTCGCGCGGCGGCGTGACGCTGTCCCACACGAAAGGCAGGCGGCGGTAGCGCAGGATGGCGCGCATCTTCACCGAGTAGGGCGAAGGGTCGATGCCATGCAATGTATAGACGCCCGTGGTCATGGTGATGTCTCCCGCCCTGAGGCCATAGCGCCGCCGCGCCGCGGTACGATGGACACTAGGTTATGATGGCCGATGTGGCGACTTCGGTCCGCCAGTGGCGCCGGTCTGCGGAACCGCGGCCGGCTCCCTTCGGACAGCAGTGCCGACGGCAAGACTTACGCCGGCACGGCCAGGCATGCGAAACGATAGCACGACATGCTGGCCGACGCCGACAGACACGGGGAGCTCGTTCATGGAAGTGCTGCTGCTGACGCTCGATCTTGCCGGAACGTATGTCTTCGCGATCAGTGGGGCGATGGCCGGCGTCAGACGGCGGCTCGACCTGTTTGGCGTGCTGGTGCTTTCCTTCGCCGCGGCCAATGCCGGCGGCATTGCGCGCGACCTCCTGATCGGGGCGGTGCCACCGGCCGCGATCCGCGACTGGCGCTACCTGGCGGTCTCGCTCGTTGCCGGTGTGACCATTTTCTATCGCCATTCCCTCGTGGCGCGGTTGCGCCATCCGGTGCTTGTGTTCGACAGCGCCGGCCTGGCGTTGTTTGCCGTCGCCGGCACGCACAAGGCGCTGGCATCCGGACTCGAGCCGCCAATGGCGGCCCTGCTGGGCATGCTGAGCGGGATCGGCGGCGGCATGGTGCGCGACGTGCTGCTGGCGGAAATTCCCGTCGTGTTGCGGGCCGAGCTCTACGCCGTCGCCGCGCTGGCCGGTGCCGCCGTCGTGGTCATCGGCGCATGGCTGCACCTGCCGATGGCCGCTGCGATGGTCGCGGGCGCAGTCATCTGTTTCACCTTGCGTATGCTGGCCATCCGATACGGCTGGCAGTTGCCCATCGCGCGTCCGCCCCAGGCGTTCGGCGAAATTGGCGACGGCCCCGGCGACGTGTCCGGAGGTCGGCCGTAGATCGACGGCCGCGTGTCGCCATGCCGTCGAGCAGCATGCCGTCATGTCGTGGCGGCAATGCCGTGCGCAGCGGTACCGCGCCGCCGAATACGCTTGTCGGCTGCCTGCGATCCATCGGACGATAGCCTTGATGATCCGACAACGCGCGTGGGCGGCGATCGCCGCCGCGACCCTGCTCAACCTGCCCATGGGCTCGCTCTATGCCTTCAGCGTCTTGCTGAAGCCGCTGGAAGCCGCCCTCGGCGCCACGCGCTCGGAGCTGTCGGCAGTGTTCGGCATCGCCAGCGTCGCCTTCACGGTCGGCATGAACGTGGCGCCGCGGCTGTTCGGGCTGGCGCCGGCGGCGGTGCTGGTCGCGGGCTGCACCGTCTTCTCGGTGGTCGGCCTGGTGCTGGCGGCGACAGCCGACAACGTCGTGCAGCTGGCGATTGGCTATGGCGCGCTGTTCGGCCTGTTCGGCGGCGCGGTCTACATTTTCCTGCAGCAGGGCGTCAACCTGATCATCACCAGCCGCCACGGCCTGGTGAACGGCTACATCATCTGTTTGTGGCCACTGGGCGCCATGCTCGCAGCGCCGGCCTTCGGCTGGGCACTGGCGCGCTGGCCGGTGCAGGCGACCCTGGCCGGCTTGGCGGGGGTCGTCGCCGTCGCCGGTCTGGGCGCCGTGGCGCTGACGCTGCACGCCGGCGTGCGCCTGCCGGCGCCCGCCGCGGCAACGGGGGCGACACCGACGGTGCGGCGCACGGCGATCTTCCTGCAGATCTGGACGGTGTTCTTTCTCGCCGCCGCTGCCGGTCTGACCGTGCTCAGCCAGGCCGCGGGCATCGTGGCGGCCTATGGCGGCTCGACGGCCATGGCGCTGGCGGCGACCACCGGCATCACCGGCGCCATCGCCGCGGCGCGGTTGAGCGGCGGCTGGCTGGTCGACCGTTTCGCGGTGCCGTCGGTGATGGCCGCGGCGCATGGTCTGGCGCTGGCCGGTACCATCGTGCTGACGCTGTGGCCCACGCCGGCGGTGGCGATGATCTGCCTGGCCATGATCGGCGTCGGCTACGGCTTCGTGTCGGGCGCCACGGCCGGCGCCATCGCCTTCTACTGGCCGAGGTCGGACTACGGCCGGGTCGCCGGCCGCGTCTACATCGCCTGGTGCGTTGCGGCCGTGAGCCTGCCGGTGCTGGCCGGGCATCTCTACGACCTGTCCGGCGGCTACCGCCTGGCGGTGATCATCGCCGGCTGCGGCAACCTGCTGGGCATCGGCCTGGCCACGACGCTGCCGCGACAGACGGCGGTGCAGCGTGCACCGGCCTAGGTGAGACGGCACCGCAGCGGTCTGCCCAGCGAAAGCCCGTGGCGCCACCGCCTTGCCGGGCTGCATGAGCCGTGCCTATCGTTCGATGAACGACGACGGGGTCCGCATAGGAGGGCACCATGAAGTTCGGAATCTTCTACGAGATCTCGGTGCCGCGTCCCTGGACGCGCGAACGCGAGCGCGAGGTCTACACCAACTGCCTCGAGCAGGTGAAGCTGGCCGACCAGCTGGGCTTCGAGCAGGTGTGGGCGGTCGAGCACCACTTCCTGGAGGAGTACTCGCACTGCTCGGCGCCGGAGCTGTTCCTGACGGCTTGCGCCATGGTGACCAAGAACATCCGGGTCGGCCACGGCATCGTGGTCTGCGTTCCGGAGTTCAATCACCCGATCAAAATCGCCGAGCGCACCGCGACACTCGATATCCTGTCGGGCGGGCGGCTGGAGGTCGGCACCGGCCGTTCGGCGACCTGGACGGAGCTGGGCGGCTTCCGCGCCAACCCCGACGACACCAAGAAATCGTGGGACGAGTTCGTGCGCTGCTTGCCCAAGATGTGGACGCAGGAAACGTTCTCCTATCAGGGCGAGTTCTGGTCGATGCCGGAACGCACCATCCTGCCCAAGGTCTACCAGAAGCCGCACCCGCCGATGTGGGTCGCGGTCACCAGCCCCGGCACCGAACTCGACGCCGCCGACCGCGGCCTGGGCAGCCTCGGGCTGACCTTCGCCGGCTTCGCCGAGCAGGAGAAGAAGATCAGCGAATACCGCCGCCGTATCCAGCTGTGCGAGCCGGTGGGGGCGTTCGTCAACGAGCAGGTCGGCACCACCAATTTCCTCTACTGCCACGAGGACAACGCCACCGGCGTCGCCATGGGCAAGAGGTTGGGCGACACGTTCAACTATCTCGCCGCGCAGCTGATCTCGACCCGCGAGGTGTTCGCCTCGCGCTCCTATCCGTCGCTGGGCCTGCTGCCGCAGCTGCGTCGTGCCGCCACCGGCCCGGATGCCAGCGGCGAGCAGGCAGAGGGGCTGTGCTTCGGCGATCCGGCGCGCATCATCAACGCCATCAAGCGCTGGGAGTCGATCGGCGTCGATCGCATCAACTTCATCCTCAACGCCAATGAAGTGGTGCCGCAGGAGCAGGTGATGGCCAGCCTCCGGCTTTTCGCCAAGGAAGTCATGCCGGCCTTCGCCGCGACGCCGGCCAGGCCGGCGATGGCGCCGGCCGCCGCGGCGGGAGGCTGAGCATGCCGCAATACGGTCAGCTCGATCTTGCCAGCATCGCGCCGCGCCTGCCGACGCTGCCCGATCTGGACACGCCGGCCTGGGCGCTGCCCGGGGCGGAGACCATGCAGCTGTTGCTGGAGACGCCGCGGTCGGCGGCCGACGCGCTGCTGCCCAAGGCGATGCACCCGGCAGTGCCGTCTTACCTGGCGTTCACCTTCACGCGCTGCCCCGAGAGTCCGGTCGGCGCCTTCACCCTGGCGACGGCGCGATTGGGCAGCCGGGCCGGCGCGCATCCGCGCGGCCTTGTGCTGGGCGCCTATGCCAGCACGCAACAGGCGGCCGACGGGCTGCGCAGCGGCTGGGGCATTCCCGCCCAGGCCGCCAAGGTGAGCCTGACGCGGCGCCACGACCGGCTGATCGGGCAGGTGGTGAAAGACGATGCGATGCTGCTCGACTGCGCCCTGGTCAACCCCGAGGCGATCTCGGGCAGCGACGTGCAGCTGATCAACTGGGTGACCATGGCCAATGCGCCGCTCGACGGTACGACGTCGCCGATGCTGATCCAGGTCGATCCCAAGTACGCCTTCCACAAGGCCGAACGCGGCCGGCCGGAGGTCAGCGTCTTCGTTGCCGAGGCGTGGAACGCGCACGGGCTGCGGCCGACCGATCCGATTGTCGCTACCGCCGCCATGGTCGACACCGATCTGCCGCGCATCCGCTTCGTGATGGATCCGCTCAAGCCGGTCTACCAGGGCACGCGCCGCGTGCGCGACTCGCGGGCCGAGGAGTAGGCATTCTTCCTTCGTCACGCGACGTTTGGCGACGAGATGGGGAGCCGACGTGGTCTGTCGATGGACGCACCACGTGAGCTCCCCATCGCCCCCGTGAGGAGCAGCTCGCCACGCCGAGGCGTGGCGAGGACGCGTTACGGCTTCGGCCAGATCGGCGGCGCCAGCGCCAGCTCGGCGGGATAGACGGTGACCGCCTGGCCCTTCTGCCATTGCGCGATCACCAGATGCGCGCCGGCGCGACGGCCGTTGGCCTCGAACTTCACGCCACCGGGATAGGCAAGCGCGGCCGGGCCTTCCTTGAGGTCGAGCTTGCGGATCTCTTCGGCAACCTTCTTGGCGTCGGCGGCGCCGGCGCGCTCCAGCGCCTCCTTGAAGATCCACATGTCACCGTAGGCGGTCATGCTGTCCTGCGTGATCCACGGCTCGCCGGTGCGCTTCTTGAAGCGCTCGATGATCGACTCCTGGCCCTTCACGCCCCAGTTGGCGACGATGAACATCAGGCCTTCCAGCAGCTCGGCGCCGACGTTCTTCAGCAGCTCGGGCGAGCCGATGTGGGCGCCGTTGGCGATCAGCGGGATCTTGCCCTGGCCGAGCTTGAACTCGTTGAACTTCTCCAGGATCAGCTTGTCATCGGGCACGCTGGTGGGCAGCAGCAGCATCAGCTCCGGCTTGACGCGACGTACCTTCTGCACCAGGCCGGTGGCGTCGGCCAGCGGCGGGGTGAAGACCTCGTCGACCACAAGGTCAAGGCCCAGCGCCTTCAGGCCGCCCTCGCGCATCGGCTTGACGAAGCTGACCGGCGCAGCGGTGTTGTCCATGATGATGCCGACCGTCTTGGGCTTCTTGCCGGTGGCCTTCTCGGCCAGCTGCAGGATGGTCGGCAGTGCCGCCTTGGCCTGCGTGCCGCCGGTCGGCGAGGTCTGGAAGACGTACTTGAAGCCGCGCTCGGTGATGGCGTCGGAGTACGACAGGGTCAGCACCGGCACACCGGCGCGCTCGGTGATCTCGGTCACCGCCAGCGTGAAGGAGCTCAGCCACGCGCCGGTGGCGCCGACCAGGTCGGGCTCCTGCGCCAGCATGCGCTGGGCAGCGTTCTTGGCCTTCTCCGCCGAGTCGCCGGCATCGAACAGCAGGAGCTTCAGCTTGGCGCCGCCCAGCGCCTTGATGCCGCCCTTCTCGTTGATTTCGTCGATCGCCATCTCGGCGCCGATCTGCATGAGCTGGCCCTGGCGCGCCCACGGACCGCTCAGCGGCGCAATCACCGCCACTTTCACTTCCTTGGGCTGGGCGGCGGCCGGCAGCGCAAAGGCCGACGGCCCGATCAGGGCGGCGGCCGCCAGGGCCGTCAGCACGCTTCGCAAGCGGATACGCTTCTGCATGGTTTCCTCCCTTGATTGACTCTACGCCTGGCGCAACCAAGGTGCATCCGCTCTCCAGACTTCGCGAGCGAATTCGCCGACGCAATGGCACGCCAATGCGCTTGAACGCGCGCTGTCCACAAGGACCGGAAGCCGATTGCGCGCCAGAAGCGAAAGGATACGCGCGCAGGGCCGAGCGACGCCAGCACCTCGCCGCCGCGGCGCCAGCCGCGCCGCGCGATGCGCCCATGCGGCGTCGGCATGCCTTGGCGTCGTCCGGCGAAAAGCACACCGGCCGACCGCATCTGGCCGGCGCCGCAACCGGACGATCGCCGCCGGCGCCGGATGCGTGTCAGTTTCCGCCCACCTTGAAGACCAGGCCGACGCTCTCCTGATGATCCCTGCATAGGGCGTCGCGGCAGGACAACTGGCCCCTCAGGCTGAGGACCCAGTCCGGGTTCCGATTGGGATCGCCGCCGGCCAGGAGCCGCAGCGTCGCCTCGTGGTTGAAGCGGTTCGGCGTGCCGCGGCCGAAATTGTAGGTGCTCTCAAAAGTGAAGCGAGGTGCACCGGAACGCAGGTCGCGGGTCGGCTTGCCGCCGACAGCGATGCGCAGGCCGGCGATCGGGCTGTAGCGGTTGGTGGAATTCGGCAGAACCGGATGAAGCGCCTGCAGCACGGAGGCGAGGAAGGGCAGGCCCTTGCGCCGCAGCCACGGCATCGGCATCCGGAACAGCAATTCGTCAAAGATGTGCTGGCCGACATCCGGACCGATGACCGCCTCGCCGTTGGGCCCCCAGAGCATGAAGGCGTACGAATCGATGTGAACGCTGGCCAGCGTGGCGCTGATGGCGACGTGCAGGCTGGGCGTGCTCACCTCGCGGTAGCCTTCGCCGATCGTGGCCGACGCGGCCAGCTTGCCGAAATGATCGCTGCGATCGTCGTGATGGAAGAGCTGGGTGTCGGTGATGGCCGCCTTGAAGTCGGCCGCGCTCTTGGGGCGGAAGGCGACGCCTTCGCCGACAATCTCGGACGCGTAGCACACGTAGTCGATGTGGCTGTCGAGATCGATCTTCATGCCGCGCTTGTTGAAGCGCTTGGAAATCTCCTTGTACGTGGCCAGATCGTTCAACGGACGAATGCGTAGCTCGGCCAGGACGCTGCTCTTGCTGTCGAGCGCCAGGATCGATGCCCCGGGACTGAGGCCGGTGAACGTCCAGTAAAACTCACCGGCCTTGGGGTTCAGCGGCGACTCAAGCGTCGCCTGGCCGGACCCATTGGCGACCACGACTTCCGGTCGCCGCGGCATGCTCATCATGCTGGTGCCGGTCCATCCCGGGGCCTTCAGCACGGCGCGACCCTTGCGGCTCGACGAGATGTACATCGCGGTGAGCGGCTCACCTGTCTCCAGATTGTAGAAACTCGCCATCATCGGTCTCTTCGGTTTGAAGGGATCGTCAGCGCACCAAGCGATATCTGCCGGCGCTGAATACTCGGTCTCGCTCGAGCCGTACCGGCTCCTCGGCTGGGACGCGTGAGCCCGCGCCAGCGCCACTGCCGGCGCTCGGCCGGCTGGTGCTGATTGTCGGTTCGCGATCCGCTTCAGGCAAATTGGCAATTCTTATCGGCCGGATAAGCAATCATTGGCGATGCCCCGGACTCGGAAACGCTGCGCGGCTGTCGTATCGGCGCCGCATCAGAGCTGCGCAGACTCAAATCCCCGATCGCGTTGCATACCCTCGCGTGCGGCGAGCGCTCTCGACGGCCGACGGCACGGAAGAGGTGGCGTGCTTTCGAGGATAGGCCGAGGCGGGCCGCGGCCGACTACAGGCCCAGATACGCTTTCCTGACGCGCTCGTCCGCGATCAGCGCATCGTGACTGCCCTGCATGACGACGCGGCCGGTCTCCAGCACATAACCGAGATCGCAGCTCTCCAGCGCCTCCGCGACGCGCTGCTCGACCAGCAGCACGGTGACACCGTGCTCGCGATGGATCTGCTGGATGCGGTCGAAGATGGTGTCGGCGACGGCCGGCGCCAGGCCCATCGACGGCTCGTCCAGCATCAGCAGCTTGGGCGCCGACGCCAGCCCGCGGCCGATCGCCAGCATCTGCTGCTCGCCGCCGGACAGCGTGCCGGCGAGCTGGCCCTGTCGTTCCTGGAGCACGGGGAACAGCTGAAAGACCACCTCGCGCGTGTCGCGCCAGCGCCGGCGGCCGGCCTCGGTGTAGGCACCCATCTCGAGATTCTCGAGCACGGTCATCGAGGGAAACACCTGGCGGCCCTCGGGCACATGGGCGATGCCGAGATGCGGCCGTCGCGCCGCCGGCACGGCGAGCAGATCGTGGCCGTCGTAGCTGATGCTGCCGCCGCGCGGCGTCACCGTGCCGGAGATGGCGCGGAACAGGGTCGTCTTGCCGGCGCCATTGGGGCCGACGACGGCGACGAACTGGCCCTGCGCGACCTCGATGTCCACCCCATCGAGCGCGCGCAACCCGCCATAGGCGACGTCAAGCGACTCGATCTTGAGCACGCTGCACCCATTTCTTGCCGAGATACGCCTCGACCACCGCCGGGTCGCGCGTTACTTCCGACGGCGGCCCGTCGGCGATCAGGGCGCCGTGGTCGAGCACGCTGAAGCGGTCGGCCAGCCGCACCATGGCATGCATGGTATGTTCGATGATCAGCACCGTGGTGCCGGTCGCGGCCACACGCTTGATGGCCGAGATTACTTCCTCCAGCTCGGCATGGCCGAGGCCGGCCAGGATCTCGTCGAGCAGCAGCAGCCGCGGCCGCGCCGCCAGTGCGCGCGCCAGCTCCAGCAGGCGCAACTGACGCATGGTTAGGCCGGAGGCGATCTGTGCCGCCTCGCTGCGGCTCAGCCCGACCGTGTCGATCGCCGTTAGCGCCAGTCGCATGGCCTCGCGATCGTCCGACGTGGCGACGTAGGCGCCGGTAACGACGTTCTCCAGCACGGTCATGCGCGCAAACACGCGCACGATCTGGAAGGTGCGGCCGACGCCGGCGCGGCAGATGCGGTTGGGCTTCAGGCCGACGATGTTCTTGCCGTCAAAGCGGATGCTGCCGGTGCTCGGCGCAAGAAAGCCGTTGATGACGTTGAACAGCGTCGTCTTGCCGGCGCCGTTGGGGCCGATGATGCCGTGAACCGTGCCTTCCTCGACGGTCAACGACACGTTGTCGACGGCGCGCAGGCCACCGAACGAACGCGACACGCCATCCAGGACCAGTAGCGGTCGGCGGGGCGGGGCGGCGCGGGCCGGGGCTGCGGCCGCGGCCTCTTCAGTCGGCTCGGCGTCGGGCAGTATGACCGGTTTGGCCGGGAACAGCGCATCACGCAGGCGCCAGAAGATGCCTTCGGGTGCCAGCAGGATGATGACGATAATGGCCAGTCCATAAACGACGCCCTGGATGCCGGGCACGATGTGACCCAGCTCGCCGTGCAGGATCTCGGCCAGCGGCACGAGGATCGCGGCGCCAATCACCGGTCCCCATAAGGTTCCGACGCCACCGAACAGACAGACGATCAGCGCCTGTGCCGAGACCAGCACGCCAAATACGGTCTGCGGCGTGACAATCAGCAGCACCACAGCGTAGAGGCCGCCGGCGGCCGCGGCAAAGCCGGCCGAGAGCACAATGGCCGGCATTTTCCAGCGCCAGGTGTCGATGCCGGCTGCCTCGGCGGCGGCTTCGTTCTGCTTGATGGCCAGCAGCGCCCGGCCGAAACGCGATCGCTCGACGGTCAGCGACGCCAGCAGCGCCAGAACCATCAGGCCCAGCCCCAGCAGGGCATGCACGCGCGGGTCGCTGAACTGCATGTAGGCAGCCGGCGACTCGCGCTTCATCGGCAGGGTGACTTCCTGATAGCCCAGCCATTCGAAGACGTAGAGCATGGCCAGCGGGTAGGCGAGCATCGCCAGGCCGAAATAGTGGCCACGCAGGCGGAAGGTGGGCAGCCCGATCAGCAGGCCTGCGATCATGCCGACGACGACGCCCAGCGGGATGCCGAGCCACGGACTGACGTCAAAATTCACCAGCGCCAGAGTGACGGTGTAGGCGCCCAGTCCGAAAAACGCGGCGTGACCGAAGGAGATCAGGCCGCCATATCCCGACAGCATGTTCCAGGCCAGCCCCATCGTGGCCCAGATCACCACCAGGGTCAGAATCAGGCGGTAGTAGGCGCTGTCGACCAGAAGCAGGGCGATGATGAAGGCCGCGGCGATGCCGCCGATGGCCAGCAGCTCGCGTCGCAGGCTGCGCCGGCCGGCCACGGCTCAGGTCCGGTCCGCCGAGCGGCCGAACATGCCGTGCGGCCGCAGGAAAATAATCAGCAGGAAGACGACGAAGATCGCGGTGTTCTGCAGCTGGAACGGCAGCACCAGGGTCGACATCTGCTGCACCAGCCCGATGGTCATGCCGCCCCAGAAGGCGCCGAGGATGCTGCCCAGGCCGCCCAGCACGACGCCGGCGTACATGGTGATGACGAAATCGAAGCCAATATACGGCTGGAACGACTGCGAGCTGGCGATCAGCCCGCCGGCGATGGCGGTGACGCCGCAGCCCAGCGCGAAGGCGGTGCGGTGACTGCGGTCGACGTCGATGCCCATATACAGCGCCGCCTCGGGATTGTCGGCGGCCGCCCGCATCGACTTGCCCAGCGGCGTGCGCTTGAGAAACAGATAGAGCAGCAGCGCCACGACGATGGCGACGCCGAAGCTCACGGTGCGCGCCTGGTTGACCAGCAGCTCGCCGATCTCCCACGAGGCGCGCGACATCGGCGTCGGGATCGACAGCGGCAGCGAGCCGAACAGGATCAGGCCGCCGTTCTGCAGCACCAGCGCGATGCCGAGGGTCAGGATGATCTGTGCGTAGTGGCCTTCGCCCTCGGTGCCGACGGCCGCCACGCCGGTGACGCGGCCAACCAGAAAGCGGTGCAACACCCAGCCGACCGCGAACACCACCGGCCCGGCCGCGAGGCCGGCAATGACCGGTCCGACATAGGGACCCAGCACGGCCATGACGCCCAGTGCCGTGGCGACGTAGTAGGCGGCGTACATGCCCAGCATGAAGAAGTCGCCCTGCGCGAAGTTCACCACGCGCATGACGCCGAAAATCATGCCCAGCCCGACGCACATCAGCGCGTAGGTCCCGCCGACCAGCAGGCCGGCGACCAGCGCTTGCAGAAAATCGATGGCGAACAGCTCGAACGCGCTCACCGTTTCCGTCCCTTACGCGACGCTAATTGTTGCGGTCCAGCGTTCGCAGGTCAGACCATAGGACGTGGCGGCGGCATGCGCCAATCGAAAACCGATCTCATGTCATACCGCATTGCAGCGCAGCCATCCCGTGAGATCGCTGCGTTGACGCTCGCTGTGCCGCACGTCGTCCCTCCGGGCGCAAAGCGAGCGCGCAAGGTCAACGATGCATGTGCGTCACCCCGCGCGCGCGTGGCACTCGCGACAACGGCGTGGGGCGCGAAACGCCGCGCGCGATCCTATCCGCCCGCGACCGCGACGAGACCGGCATGCACGGCGTCCGCCACCTCGATGACGTCGGCCGCCAGACGCGTGCGGCGCTCGGCTGCGGAGCGGTCGAACGGCATGCGCACCGGCGGTCCGCCGGCCACGGGCCGGGCGGCGCGCACGGCATCGGCGTAGTCGGCGGCGTTCTTCTTGAAGTCCGCCGCTGGCATGAAGAGGCCGGGGCTCATCACCACCGTCAGGCAACCGTATTCGGCGATGTCACGCGGCATTGCCGGGCTGTTGCACATCATGCCCAGCAACTGCACGACCATCGCGAGGCCGGAGCCCTTGTGGCCGCCCCACACTGCCATGGCACCGGCCAGCGCAGCGGCCGGATCGCGGGTCGGTGCCCCGTCGGGACCGAACGCCACGCCCGGCGGCAGTGGCGTGCCCATGCGGCCGTGCAGCAGGACCTCGGCGTGCATGATGGTCGAGGTACCGATGTCCCAGATGACGGGGTCTCCGTCGGTCGGGAAGCCGACGCAGATCGGGTTGGTGCCGAAGCGGCCCTCGGTTGCGCCGTGCGGCGCCACCCAGGGTGTGGCGTTCGAGGCGATCAGCGACACCAGGTCCTGCTTGGTCGCCATCTCGGCGAAATAGGCGAGCATGCCGGTGTACCAGGTGTCGTTGGCGCCGACGATGGCGAGCCCGCTGCGGCGTGCCTTGTCGATGGCGATCGTCATGGCGCGATGGCCGACGAGATAGCCGAGGTTGTCGCCGCCCTCGACCAGCGCCGAAACCGGCGTCTCGTGGCTCACCTGGATCGGCCGGCGCCGGTTGCCCAGCCGCGCGAAGCGCTCGCAGATCGACAGCGCCCGCGGCAGGCCGCCATAGCTCAGCCCGCGCAGTTCGCAGTCGATCAGGTGGTCGGCGATGATCGCGGCCTCGCCGGCATCGTGGCCGAGCGCCCGCATGGCGCGCTCGACCAGATCACGCGCCTGCGCGACGCTGAGGCGCATGCTCAGGCCCGTGCTGCCTTGGGCCGGGCGGCGCGCGTCCGGCGGCGCCACAGCGCCTTGCTGGCGATCTCCGCGCCCTTGGACAGCGACTCCAGCTTGGCCCAGGCGATCTGCGGGTGCACGCGGCCACCCAGGCCGCAGTCGGTCGCGGCGATGACGTTCTCGCGCCCCACCAGCTTGGCGAAACGCAGGATGCGCTCGGCCACCAGGTCGGGATGTTCGACCACGTTGGTGGCGTGACTGACGACGCCGGGCAGGATGTACTTGCCGTCGGGCAGCTTGACGTCCTTCCATACCGACCATTCGTGCTCGTGGCGCACGTTGCCGGCCTCGAAGGAATAGGCCCCGGCGTTGATCGCCAGCATCACCTCGACGATGTCGCGCATGGCGATGTCGGTGGTGTGCGGTCCGTGCCAGCTGCCCCAGCACAGATGGAAGCGGATGCGGTCCTGCGGCAGGCCCTTGAGCGCGTGGTTCAACGCCTCGACGCGCACCATCGTGAACTTGCGATAGTCCTCGACCGACGGCTCGGGATTGATCTGGTCGAAATTCTCGGCGATCGAGGGATCGTCGATCTGCAGCACCAGGCCGGCGTCGACGATGGCCTGGTATTCCGGCCGCATGGCGTCGGCACAGGCGAAGACGAATTCCTCGTCGCTCTTGTAGTACTCGTTGCCGATGCGTGAACAGCTGCCGGGGCCGATCGAGGTCATGAAGCCTTCCTCGATGCCGTTGGCCTGCAGCGCTGCCTTGAAGTTGGCGATATCGGCCTGGATCGCCTCATGACCCTTGTAGGCGATCGGGCCGGTGCAGGTCGGCCAGTTCTTCAGGCGCGGGCCGGTCGAGACGCCGGACTCGGGATCGCCGTAGGCGGCGGCGAAGCGCAGCCGGTCGCGGCGGTCGGCGAAGCTCGACAGCACGACCTCGCCGGGCTGCGAGCGACGCACCGGGAAGTCGTAGAGGCCCAGCCCCTTCAGCTCCAGGCCGCTGAGCCGATGGAACGAGTAACTCCACCAGGCGCCGTAGTTGATCTTGTGCCACATCGACTTGCCGTATTCGCCGTCGCCCGGCACGTCGATACCGGCCTCCTTCTGGCGGCGCACAACCTCGCCGACGCCGGCCCGCAGCATCGCCCGGAAGGCGCTTTCATCGACGCTGCCGCCGGTCTCGCGCTGGCGGTTGGCCTCGATCAGGTCGTCGGGTCGCGGCAGGCTGCCGGCGTGACTTGTGATGATACGGTCCTGGCTGTGCCTCATGGCGATTCCTCCCGCGCACGCAAACTTTGAAATTGACCGCGGGAAGGTAGATCGTGAGGTTTGCAGCGTCGAGCCACGGATATGCGTTGCGGCCATGCGGTCAGGCGCCGGCCCGGCCGTCGAGGGAGGGATGCGATGCGCGTCGGAGTTTTCTATTTTCCCACCGACTACGGCATCAACGTCGTCGAGCTGGCACGCGCGTTGGAGGACCGCGGCTTCGAATCGCTGTTCGTGCCGGAGCACACCCACATCCCGACCAGCCGGCGCACGCCTTTCCCCGGCGGCGGCGAACTGCCCAAGCGCTATGCCCACACCCACGATCCGTTCGTGGCGCTGGCCTTTGCGGCGGCGGCGACGCGCAAGCTGATCGTCGGCACCGGCGTGCTGCTGGTGCCGCAGCATGAGCCGATCGCGACCGCCAAGGCGATCGCCAGCCTGGACATGCTGTCGGAGGGGCGCTTCGTGTTCGGTATCGGCGGCGGCTGGAACGTGGATGAGATGGAGAACCACGGCGCGCGCTACGAGACGCGCTTCCGCCAGATGCGCGAGCACGTGCTGGCGATGAAGGAGATCTGGACCAGGGACGAGGCCGCGTTTCACGGCAAGATGGTGAACTTCGATCCGATCTGGTCGTGGCCCAAGCCGGTGCAGCGGCCGCATCCGCCGATCCTGCTGGGCGGCGAAACCGATCTCACCCTGAAGCGGGTGGTTTCCTATTGCGACGGCTGGTTCCCGCGCGCCGCGCGCGGTTTCGACGGCGCCGAGGCGGTCGGACGCCTGAACCGCATGGCGGCGTCCGTCGGGCGCGACCCGTCCAGCCTGTCGATCTCGGTGTTCGGCGCGCGACCCGAGGCGGCGGTGCTGGACGGCTACGAGAAGGTCGGGATCCAGCGCGCGCTGTTTGGCGTGCCGGACGCCAGCCGCGACGAGATCCTGCGCACGCTCGACGGTTGGGCATCGTTGGCGGCAGCCCACGCCGCCTGACGCCCCGCTGCGCCACACCACGCCATCGCCGCGCAAGGAGCAGTGACATGGGCGTCGCCATCGGCCTGGGCCTTATGGAGTTCACCTTCGACACGACCGCCGGATTCTGGCGCTGGGTCGATCTGTGCGAGCAGGGCGGGGTGGATTCGCTGTGGCAGACCGACCGCCTCGTCAGCCGCCAGCCGATCCTCGAATGCATGACGGCGATCGCCGCCATGGCCGGTCGCACGCGGCGCCTGAAGTTCGGCATGAACGTGGTGTCGCTGGCCTTTCGCGACCCGGTGCTGGTGGCCAAGCAGTGCGCCACGATCGATGTCCTGTCGGAGGGTCGCATGTTGCCGGCCTTTGGCATTGGCAGCCCGCTGGCGCCGGAGTGGCAGGCGCTGGGGCTTGATACCCGCACGCGCGGCCGTCGCACGGACGAGGGGCTGGAGATCATCCACCGCCTCTGGCACCAGGACAGTGTCGATTTCACCGGCAAGCACTTCCGGCTGTCCGGTGCCTCGATCTCGCCGCGACCGGTGCAGGCGGAACTGCCGATGTGGATTGGCGGCAGCACCGACGCCGCCATCAACCGCACGGCACGCTTCGGCACCGGCTGGCAAGGCGGCGGCGAGACGCCAGCCGAGGCCGGACGGGTGGTGGCCGCCATCAAGGCCGCGGCGGCCGTCGCCGGACGGCGCATCGATGACGACCACTACGGGGCCAGCTTTCCATTCTATTTCGGCGATCCGGCCGATCCCGTGCTGGCCGATGCGATGGCGGCGTACGCCAAGCGCACCGGGCGCGATCCGGCCGACTACGCGGCCGCCGGCGATGCCGATGCCATCCTGCGCCGCGTTGCCGATTACATCGACGCCGGCGTCTCCAAGTTCATCCTGCGCCCGGTGGGCCGCGGTGATGCGGCGGTGTTGGCCCAGACGCGGTTGCTGATCGAGAGGGTGCTGCCTGAGGTGGCCGCGCGCTGGCGGCGGGCGCCGGCCGCCGCGCAGTGACGGGGCAAGATGCTGCGCCTGGGACCGCCCGGCGCGTAGGCGACGACAAGTCTCACGCAAACCTTGGGGGCATTTCATGAGCGACATCGCCTACACCGCAATCCTGCCGGAAGGCTGGCCGCGGCCGCGCGGTTTTGCGCACGCCGTGCGCAGTGTCGGGACCCGCACCATCCGCGTCGCCGGCCAGGTGGCGCAGCAGGCCGGCGCACCGGTGGCGGCAGGCCTCGACATCGGCGGCCAATGGCAGCAGGCGCTGGCCAACGTGGTCACCGTGGTGCGTGCCGCTGGCGGCGACATCGCCAACATCGTGTCGCTGCGTGCCTACGTCACTGACATCGAGGCCTTCCGGCAGTCCGGTGCCGCGATCGGCGCGGCTTGGGCCGCCACCCTGGGGCGCCACTTTCCGGCCATGACTCTGGTCGAAGTGACCGGACTGGTCGACCGCAACGCGGTGGTGGAAATCGAGGCCGAGGCCGTGTTGCCCTGACGGCGGTCGGCAAGTCGCCGGCAGTTCCATGATTGAGCGCGTCGGCGCCTGCCAGTAGTCTAGCCGCAACGAGAAAATCCATAAATTCAATCTTGACGTGTGGCCCCTGGTGCTCGCGTCCAAGTGGACCGCCGATGCTCCGGGCTGCCCATCGGTGGGCGCCGACGACGTGCGACTGCGGCCAGACGTGGGACCATGGCTAGCGGTTTGCGGTCAGTCATGCGGTCACGTGAGGGAGTCCGGACGCTCGTGCGGGCAGCGGATATGCACAGCGCTGTCCAGGGCGGCCCGGTTTGGCATTGTCATGCGCGGTGGCACCATGTCTTCGGCGCGATGACGGTGCATGATCCTAAAGTCACGCCTGAAGATGGCGACAAAACAAAATTCGCAATGATCCCCTAAGGCAAATTTCTTAATCTTGAATCTTAGAAATCGTGAGGCACCCGGTGCGACGCTGTTGCTGCAATGTCTGCTGGCCGCGTGCCAGATTTATTGACAGTTGTGCGTGAATTCGCGGTATGATGTTTAAATTCGGGGTCCGGGGATTGGATCCAGAGTCATAGATGAGATCGCTGCGGGATCGCGGACGTCGGGGGACGTGCCGCATGGTGCGGCGGCTGGCGGCGGAGCGGCATGCCGGCCTGCACCGTAAAGGGTCCGACAGCGACGAAAGGGGCGTTTGGGCATGGGGATGTCCGGGCGCGTGGATATCGGCGTGTGTAAGCGATGGGGCGGGGAATGACCCAGAGCATGCGGAAGGACGAACTCAGCGTCCTGGCAGCGAGTCGTGAAAGCGACAACTTCGTCAGTGTCCACGGCGTACGCTTGGGGGTCGACGATCTGTTCAACCCCGAGCTTCTGACCGACGACAGCATCGCGGCGCTGCGTGAGCGCTTCGAAAAAGCACAACCGTTCAAGCATCTGGTGATCGACGGGCTTTTCTCGCCCCGGTTGCTGGAATGCATCCACGAAGAATTCGACGACGTCCAGGGCGCCGACTGGCAGCGCTATGACACGCGCAACGAGCGCAAGATGGGCACCAAGCCCAATTCGCGTCTCGGGCCGGCAGCCCAGCTGTACTTCGACACGATCTATTCCAAGCGTTTCGTCGACTTTTTCCATCGCGTGTCAGGCGTCGAGGCCTTGATCACCGACCCCATGCTGTACAACGGCGGCATGCACAAGATCCCGACGGGCGGCAAGTTCGCTATCCACGTCGATTTCAACAAGCACCCGGTGACCAAGCTCGACAATCGGCTCGTCTTCATCACCTACCTGAACAAGGACTGGAAGAAGGAATACGGCGGCGCGCTGCAGCTATGGAACGCCACCAAGGACCAGTGCGTCGCCGAGGTGCTGCCGGTGTTCGGCCGCTCGATCCTCATGTACCACTCGTCGGTCAGCTTCCACGGCCACCCGGACCCGATCAACGCGCCCGAAGGCCGCTCGCGGCGCTCGGTGGCGGCCTACTTCTACAGCAACGGTCGTAACGACGAAGCCAACGACCGCGACCACACCACGATTTTCGTCAAGCCGATCACCATGGGCCGCTATGGCCGCATCGCGCTGGGCGTGAAGTACTGCACGCCGCCGGTGCTGGTTGACGCCTTCCGCGCCCTGACCGGACGTCAGTGGTCGTAATCCGGGCCGCCTAGCGCCTGCCGCAGACCGCCTCGCGCGCCGGCGCACCGCCGCTGGTCGGCAACGCCGCTGACAGACGTCGAGCGTCACCGCTGAGCGCATTGACGCAGTGTGCGAATGGCGCCGCGACGGATTGCGGCGCGCGGCCGCGGAGGTAGACCCCATGACCGTCCCTGGTCGGGCCCGCCGGTCCTGCCATATGGCAATTTGGCTGATCGCCGTCGCGACGCTGGCGATAGTGGCGCCGGCTGCGCGTGGCACGCCGCCGGCCGAGGTCAATGCCGCGATCGACCGCGGCGACTATGCCGAGGCGTTGCGGCGGTTGCAGCCGTTGGCCGAGCAGGGCGACGCCGACGCCCAGTACCATCTGGGGCTGCTGCACCAGAACGGCCAGGGCGTGCCGCGCGATGCGGCCCAGGCCGCCGGCTGGTTCCGCAAGGCGGCGCTGCAGGGCCACGCCGAGGCGCGATATAGCCTGGGGACGCTGTACGCAACCGGTCAGGGCGTGTCGCGCAGCGACGCCGAGGCCTCGCGTTGGCTGCGTCTGGCGGCGCGCCAGGGCCTCGCGGTGGCCGCGTTCGATCTCGGGCTGCTCTATGCGTCGGGTCAGGGCGTCAAGCATGACGACGTGCAGGCCTATGTCTGGTTTGCCATCGCTGCGTCGCGCTTTGCGCCGGCGCAGCACGAGCAACGCGCCCGCGCGTTGCACGAGCGCGATGTGGTGGCGAGCCGCCTTGCGCCGGCAGCCCTAGCGGAGGGGCAGCGGCAGGCCGCCGTGTTCCAGCCGGCGCTGCAATAGCGTCGGCGCCTAGCCCTCGAGATAGCGCCGGATGAGGTGGGCCACCTCGACGGCCGGCTCGGTCGCAAGATGCTTCTCCAAGGCGGCGCGTGCCTCGGGGGTCGGCGATTGGCACAGTTTCACAACTGCGGCGCGCCGCGTCAGCCAGTTGTCGCTTTTGAGTCCCGCGGTATAGGGCGCCAGCCCGGCCGGGTAGCCAGGCGGCAGGATGCGCAGCAGCGCCGTGCTGTTAATTCCATCGGGATCACGCAGCAGGCGGGCTGCGATCTCCGGGCCGGCCCAGGCCGGCCGCCGCCGGGCAAGCAGGTCCCACCCGCCCAGTGCGGCTGGCGTTACGCCCGCGATGGCGCGGCATGACTCGAGCAAGGCGCGGTCGGCCGCCTCAGCGGTGAGCAGCTCGAACGCCTGACGCGCCTCGGCCTCGCCCAGGCGATCGATCAGGGCGCGCGCGACGGCCGCCTGGTCGGCTCCGGCCAGCGCGGCGGCGATGGCAGCGCGGCGCGGATGGTCGGCCGGTGCGCGCATGCATTCGACGAGGCCGGGCCGCTCGGCAACGATGCTGTTGGGGTGCGTGCGCCAGCGTGCCAGCAGGGCGGCGAAACCCGCGTCGCTGGCGTGGCTGACGGGATCGCGGGCCAGTGCGGCGGCCTGTTCGGCGGCGCGGCTTTCGGCGATTGCACCCTGGCCTAGCCGCTCACTGCTGACGAGCGCGTAGTCCTCGTTGTTCTCGTAGTACTGCAGCTGGCGGGCCGGCTGGTGGCGGAACCGCTCGAGGGCGGACACGGCCCACGGCGTGCCAATTCCCGTCAGTGCCTTCACCGCGGCGGCCACGACGTGATAGTCGGTGGCGCCGAGGGCCAGCCGCTCCAGCTCCGGCACCGCCGGGTCGTGGCGTGCATGCGACAGCGCGCGGCAGGCATCGTCGCGGTCGTTCCAATCTTGCGCCAACTTGCGCACCAGGACCGCCGAGGCGCGTTCATCGGCCATCTCGCCCAACGCCTCGATGCACCAGGACGACCGCGCCGATCCGTCCAGCGCGTTGATGATGGCCTCGCTGCACGGCAGGCGCGCCAGCTCGAAGATTGCGCTACGCGCCGTGTACGGATCGCTGTGGTGCATGCGCCGGATCAGGGTCGACTCGCGGTCGAGCCCCAGGCTGCGCCAAAGACTATCGAACATCACCGCCCCGCCGATGGCCGGGCAATGATAGCAGAGCGTCTGGCGCCAGCGGCCAGCGGCGGTGACGGCCTCGCGGGATAAGCCCGCGATTCAGCCGGCGGCGCGCGTCAGCAGCAGGGCTTCCGCCGCCGGACCGGCGAACTGCAGCGCCGCGACCAGCAGGAACATCGGCAGGTAGGTGGCGGCGATGCGGGAGACTCGCCAGGCGCGCCGCGATTGCTGCGCCAGCAGGCCAGTGATCACCGCGGGCACCAGACTTGCCACGACGAACATGCCGGCGGCGCCGTTGGCCGAGCCCAGGGCGAGACTGCCCGGCGGGATCGCCGGCATGACGATGGCGATCAGCGCAGCCGTGGTCACGGCGTAGGTCAGGCCGGCCAGTGCAAAGGCGGCCAGGAACGGGTTGGTGCGCAACCGGCGGGCCGGCGTCGGGCGGGTGGGGAGGCGGCGGTCGTCGTTGGCGGCGACATCGGCGCGGCGCAGGCGCGGCTGCGATGGAGACGCAACATGGCGCAACTCGGAGGGGAAACTCATTTCGACGTCCATTGGTGAGTGAGTACTCCGTTTAAGTGAACGGAAACTCACTGTCAAGCGGTGTTGATGCGTCTTGGACGACAGCAGGAGGCTCTAGCGTGCCTTCTGGCCGGCTTCTGTGTCCGGCTGCGGGCCTTGAGCCTTATTTAAAGTATCAGCTTAAGGATTTACAGGCAGCGCGCGGATTCAGAGCGAACTTCTTTGTTTCGTGCGTTTCAGTTTTCAGTCGAAACCAGGGCACGCTTGCCGGTGAGCGCGGGCGCGGCCGATGTCACAGCGGCGCGCCA
>JAHCJT010000289.1 GCA_026126245.1 Alphaproteobacteria bacterium | reverse complement strand
GCGCACCACGGCCGCTGCCGCACCGTCGCCGAACAAGGCCGTGGCGATGATGTTGGCCTTTCGGCGGTCACCGCTGCGGAACGTCAGGGTGCACAACTCGACGACCAGAAAGAGAATGTTTGCGCCCGGCTCGGCGCGCGCCAGCCGGGCCGCGACGCCAAGGCCGGTCACGCCGCCGGCGCAGCCCAGCCCGAAGATCGGCAACCGCCCGACGGTGTCGCGAAACGGCAGTCGTTCCATCAGCAGGGCATCGAGGCTGGGTGTAGCGACACCGGTCGAGCACACGGTGACGATCTGGTCGATGTCGGTGCATGTCAGGCCGGCATCGGCGATAGCGCGCCGTGCCGCGGTCTCCAGAAGAGCAGGCGCGTGCTTCAGGAAGGCATCGTTGCGCGTCTTCCAGCCGATCGGCCGCTGATACCAGTCGAGCGGCTCGCACAAATGGCGGGTCTCGATGCCGGCGTTGAGAAAGGCCGGCAGCAGATGCGCGACGTCGACACCGCTTGCACTGAAGTAGTCACCGGCCGCCGCCATCAGATCGCGCTGCGACAGCGTGTGGGCTGGCGTGGCGGTGGCAAGTGACAGGAGACTGACAGCCGCGGTCATGACAATCCGGGTGACGCCCTCAATTGTATCCGTCGGAATGAGGAATATGGATGTTCACGTTCTTGGGAAGCCGCCATCTTGCACGGGCGCTGTCGTCAGTTGTCCGTCATAGATCGCCCAGGCCACGCGTGGCGTCCAGGATCATAGACACCGCGCCGCGCGGTGTATTCCTCACGGCCCGCCGCCGGGTTGTTCAACTTCTCTACGCGAGCCGCGCGAGGCACGGCATGTCAGGCAGGCGTCCGCTAACACCAATATGCGATAAATGGGTCCGAGGTCGTGGCGGTCGCCTCCAGACCGTTGCGACAATACGATCGCCCGACCGACGTGACGACTCACGGTCCATAATCCAGCGATGAATTTGTCTCCGGCGACCAGTTCCCGGCCCGCGCCATTTTCGACCTGGGCCGGGTTCGCCGCGATGTGCCTCGGCATGTTCATGGCGATCCTCGACATTCAGGTCGTGGCGACGTCGTTGCCCAACATCCAGGCGGCGCTCAGCATCGCGCCCGACCGGATGAGCTGGATCCAGACCGCCTACCTGATCGCCGAAGTGATCGCGATTCCACTCACGGGCTGGCTCACCCGCGTGCTCGGCATGCGCGGCCTGTTCGTGGTGTCGGTGTCGATCTTCACGGCGGCGTCAATCGGCTGCGCGGCCAGCAACGGCTTCGGCGTCCTGGTTGCGTGGCGTGTCATCCAGGGCTTCGCCGGCGGCACCTTGATTCCGGCGGTGTTCGCCGCCGTGTTCCTGCTGTTTCCCGGCCGCGGCCAGGCACTGGCCACGACCATCGCCGGTGTGGTCGCAGTGCTGGCGCCGACGCTGGGCCCGGTGGTCGGCGGCTGGATCACCGAGACGTATTCGTGGCACTGGCTGTTCCTGATCAACACGGCGCCGGGCATTGTCTCGGCCGTGGTCGGTGTCCGCACGTTGCCGGGCGCAAGGATCGATACCGGGCATGTTCGAACGCTGGACGGCCTGTCGCTGCTGCTGATGGCGCTGGCGCTGGCGGCGCTGGAGATCTTGCTCAAGGAGGCGCCGTCGCGCGGCTGGCTGTCGCCGCTGGCGCTCGGCCTGGCGGCGCTCTGCCTGTCGACGGCCACTGTCTTCGTGCGGCGCACGCTGCAGCGTCACCGGCCGGTCGTTGACTTGCGTTCGTTGGCCGACCGCGACTTCGCGATCGGCTGCTGGCTGAGCTTCGTCTTGGGCATGGGCTTGTATGGCTCGGTCTATCTGATGCCGGTGTTCCTCGGCTTCGTGCGCCATCATGGCCCGCTGCGCATCGGCGAGATCATGCTGGTGAGCGGCGTGGCGCAACTGCTGACAGCGCCGCTGGCAGTGGCGTTGGAGCGGCGCACCGACGCACGATGGCTGACGGCCGCCGGCTTCACGTTGTTCGGTGTTGGCCTTGCGCTCAGCTCGTTCCAGACCTGGGAAACCGATTTCGACGCCATGTTCTGGCCCCAGCTGGTCCGCGGCGGGGCGATCATGTTCTGCCTGCTGCCGCCGACACGGCTGGCGCTGGGACATCTGCCGCCAGCGCGGGTACCCGACGCCAGCGGCTTGTTCAACCTGATGCGCAATCTCGGCGGCGCCGTCGGGCTGGCGCTGATCGATACCGTGATCTACGGCCGCGCGGCCGGACACGCCGAACGCCTCGTGGCCCGGCTGACGACCGGCGACCCCGACGCGGCGCGCGCGATCGGGCTCCCCGCGGACATGCTGGCGGCACGGCCACCGGGGCCAATCGACGCTGCGACGGCTGCGTTCCTGCAGCCCCTGGTAGAGCGAGCCGGGTTCGTTTCGGCGGTGAACGAGGCCTGGGCGATGCTGGCGGCGTTCACGTTAGTGGCTCTGCTGGCGGTGCCCTTCGCGTCACGCCGCCCGCTGCCGAGTTAAAATACAATACTATATGGTGTTATTAATAAAATTCTCTCGTGCGATCGTGTGGTAAATCATATTCTACAGCTCGACTGAACTATGCGAGCCGTGACCGTGAGCGACCTCGATCCCCGGACTATCATTCTGCTCGGCGGCTTTGCCATCGGGCTGGCATTCGGCGCCGTCGCGCGCTGGTCGGCCTTCTGCGTCCGCGGCGCGGTAGAGGACCTGCTCTCGACGCCGGATGCGCCGCGACTGCGCGGCTATTTGCTGGCCGCCGCCGTCGCGCTGCTCGGCACCCAGGCCCTGGTCGCCACCGGCCTGCTCGACCTCGGCAAGTCGTTTTACCTGCCGGCCGCCCTGCCGTTGGGCGGCGTGATCCTGGGCGGCCTGGCGTTCGGCATCGGCATGGTGCTCGCCGGGGGTTGCGGCGCTCGTCTGCTGGTGCTGGCGGCGGCCGGCAATTTGCGCTCGCTGGTGACCTTGCTGGTCCTGGCCATCGCCGCCTACGCCACGTTGCGGGGGCTGCTGGCGATACCGCGCCAAATCTTCGCCGGCAGTACAGGCGCCGACCTCAAGTCGATCGGCCTGAGCGACCAGAGCCTGTCGTCTCTTACCGCCCGCGTGTGGGGCATCGGCCCGACGCTCGCCCACGGGCTTGTCGTGACGGCGCTGGCGCTGCCGGCGGTGGCCTACGTCTTCCGTCGCCGCGTGGCGCCGCGCCATCTGATTGGCGGCGCGCTGATCGGCTTGCTGGTGCCGGCCGGGTTCATCGTGACGGGCATCCTGGGAGCCGACGAGTTCAACCCCGTGCCGGCGGAAAGCATCACGGTGACCGGGCCGCTGGCGCAGACCTTGGTCTACGGCCTGACCTACACCGGCGCGACCATGGATTTCGGCATCGCGTGGGTGCTGGGCATTCCGCTGGGCGCCGCCACTGTCGCCCTGCTGCGCCGCGAGGTGCGGCTGGAAGGCTTCGACGGCGCCGGTCACACGCGGCGCTACCTCGTGGGCGGCGTGCTCATGGGCGTCGGTGGCGTGCTGTCGGTCGGCTGCACCATCGGCCAGGGCCTGACCGGCGTCTCGACCCTGTCGATCGGGTCGCTGCTGGCGACCGCCTCGATCTTCGTTGGTGCCGCGCTCGCCATGAGATGGCGCCAGCTGGCCGGCCTGCGCCACCGTCCGGCGGCCCCGCCCGCCGTGGCAGGCGTGCCGGCGCGGTCCTGAGCGACCTTCTTCGACGCCGTCCGCGCCCGGCGACAGGCGGCGGACGGGCTCCCGGCGGGCGCTCCGATCTTCGGAGCGCCCGTTCGGTTCAAGCCGTCAGCGCCAGCGGCGGCGGATTCTTCAAGGTCTGATAGATCACGCAGTAGCGCTCGGTGAGCTTGTACAGGGTGGCGAGCTGCTCCGGCGTAGCGTCGGTGTCGAGATCGAACGCCAGCCGGATGTCGCGGAAGCCGACCGGCGCAGCCTTGTCGACCGCCAGGGTGCCGCGGAAATCCAGGTCGCCTTCGGCGCGCACGGTGCCCTTGCGGATGGCGATGCCCAGCGACGTCGCGACGGCTTTCAGCGTGACGCCGGCGCAGGCGGCCAGCGCCTCCAGCAGCATATCGCCGGAGCAGGCTTGCGAGCCGTCGCCGCCGGTTGCCGGATGCAGCCCGGCCTCGACCAGGGCACGGCCGGTGTCGACCCTGCAGGCGATGCCCTGCGAGTCGAGATCGCCTGAGGCACGTAGCGTGACGACGGCGGCGCCCGGTTCCTGCCGGTACTTATCCTTCAGTGGCGCCTGGATGGCGCGCAATTGGTCGAGATTCATGGCGCAAACTCCTCGCGCAGTGCCGTGACGTCATCGCAATGCCGTGGACGCCAGCATGCCGCCCTTTGCGCTAGAGTGGAACCCGACATCAAGGAGCTGACTCGTGACCTCGACCAACTCGCCGCTACCGGGCGTTTCCCTGAAGACCATCTCGGCCAACGGCATCACCATGCGCTACGCCGAGGCCGGCAGCGGGCCGTTGGTGCTGTTCTGCCACGGCTGGCCGGAGAGCTGGTACTCGTGGCGGCACCAGATCGCGGCGCTCAGCCAGGCCGGTTTCCGCTGCGTCGCGCCGGACATGCGCGGCTACGGCGGCACCGATGCGCCGGCCGAGATCGAGCACTACACGCTGCTGCACATCGTCGGCGACATGGTCGAGCTGGTGAAGCAGCTGGGCGAGACGCAGGCGGTGATCGTTGGCCACGACTGGGGCGCGCCGGCGGCGTGGAACAGCGCCCTGCTGCGCCCCGACGTGTTTCGCGCCGTGGTCGGCATGAGCGTGCCATGGACCCCGTCGGGTCATGTCGATTTCCTGGCGGCGCTGGCCAAGCTCGGCGTGCGCAATTTCTACATCCAGTATTTCCAGGCGCCGGGCGTGGCCGAGGCCGAGCTGGAGCGCGACGTGCGCACCGCGCTGCGGCGCCTCTACTACACCGCCAGCGGCGACATGCAGGAGCGCGGCAAGGGTTTCGCGCAGCTGCCGGAGGGCGGCGGCCTGCTCGACAACACCGTCGATCCGCCGACGCTGCCGGCGTGGCTGAGCGAGGCCGATCTCGACTACTACGCCGGCGAGTTCAGCCGCACCGGCTTCCGCGGCGGGCTCAACTGGTACCGCAACCTGACGCGCAGCTGGTCGCTGTTCGGACCGTGGCGCGGCCTGCCGATCCGCCAGCCCTCGCTGTTCATCGCCGGCAGCCGCGACGGCGTGCTGCGCTTTCCCGCCGCGCAATCGCACCTCGAGGCGTTCCCCAAGACGCTGCCCGGTATCCGGGGCAGCCACATCCTCGACGGTGCCGGCCACTGGATCCAGGCCGAGCGACCCGACGAGGTGAATCGGCTGCTCGTCTCGTTCCTGAACGGCCTCTGAGTCCGCCGCTCACGACTGTTGCGGCGGATCAGCGGCCGGCAGGTAAATCTCATTGCCGCTCTCGCGGAACCGGGTGGACAT
>JAHCJT010000288.1 GCA_026126245.1 Alphaproteobacteria bacterium | reverse complement strand
ACACCGACCTGCTCGACTTCCCCGGCGCGCGCTCGCGGCTGAAGCTCGAGAAGCTGGAGGACGCCGGTAAGGGCAGCGACGGCAAGCAGACCGCCAACCCGCTGCGCGAGCTGCTGCTGCGCGGCAAGGTGGCCTACCTGTTCCAGCGTTTCTCGGCCGAGCGCGAGATCTCGGCCATCCTGCTGTGCATTCCCGACGGCGTGCAGGAGGTGCGCGACCTGTCGCCGATGATGGAAGGCTGGGTCGGCGCCACGTTCGGCGACACGCCACAGGCCCGCGCCCGCCAGAAGAACGGTCTGTTCCTGGTGCTCACCAAGATGGACCGGGAATTCGAGCAGAAGGCCGGCGAGACCGAGCTCAGTGGCCGCTGGGGCGCCCGCCTCAACAACTCGCTGCTCAACAACTTCCGCGGCGACTGGCCGCGCAACTGGGACGGCAGGCCGTTCCGCAACACCTTCTGGCTGCGCAATCCGACGGTCAAGGACGAGCGCCTGATGCTTTATGCCGAGGGCCGCGAAGTCGGCATCGCCGACACCTTCAAGGAACGCAGCGACGCGCTGCGCGACGCCTTCGTCGGCAACGACATCGTCAAGCAGCATTTCGCCGATCCGGCGACGGCCTGGGACGAGGCGTTCCAGCCCAACGACGGCGGACTCAGCTACCTCGTCACCAACCTCACGCCGGTGTGCGACCCGGCGATCAAGCGCGCCCAGGTGCGCGGCCAGATCGACGAGCAGATCCGGCGCCTGTCGGACCGGCTGGCCGGCTTCCACAGCGGCACCGACTCTGACGCGCGGCAGAAGAAGCAGCAGCTGGTGCAGCAGGTCTTGCGCGGGCTGGGTCCCTGCATCAAGGCGCAGCGTTTCGGCGAACTGGTCAGCGCCCTGCAGGTCGACGAGGAGGACCTGCGCGGCATCTATTTCCGCGTCGCCACCATGAAGGCCGACGGCAACGGCAGGGACGGCAGGCCGGCGGCGCGCGGCAGCGAGGCGGTCGGCGCCGGGGTCGATCTCAGCGACATCTTCGGCGAAGTCTTCGGCGAGGACGCCTCGATCCCGATTTCCGACGGCAAGAACTCGGCGCTGCATGACCGCGCCCACCGCTTCGCCAGCGAGGCGGTGCAGCACTGGATGGAACGGCTGCGCCGCACCAGCGGCGACGAGCATGCCGTGTCGCACTTCATCGTCGATCGCCAGCAGTTCGGCTGGCTGGTCGACGAGCTGGCGGTCGGCGCCAACCGTCTGCGTATCGCCGACGGTCTGGCCAAGGACGTGCGGGCGGTCGAGAACAACGCCAACGCCAAGTGGGAAGACATCGCCGAGCGCCAGGTGCGGGCGGCGGCCAACGCCATCAACCAGTACGTCGACTGGCTGGGGTTCGAGCGGGTGGCGCGCGACCACCGCCCCGGCCTGCCGCCACAGGCACCCACGCGACGGGTGTTCGACGATCCGCCGGCGTTTCCCGAGAACGGACCGCCGCCATTGGGCGAGGAGCCGCTGCCGATCTACAACATCTTCTGCGCCGACTGGATGCGCGCGCTGCTGCAGCTCGCCATGGACAATGTCGGCTTCGAGGGCGGTCGCGACATCACGCCGGAGCAGAATGACCGGCTGGGTGCCATTCTGCGGCGCGCCGAACAGGCCAAACTCGCCGCCTGAGCGAAAAAGCATTCGCCATCAGACGGTTGTTGGCCGCTCACGATTGCCGGCGGGCGTGTGGCGGGTCAAAATGGCGCCGCAATCGCGACTTTAGAGTGAACCATGCGCGCCGAAGTCACGCCGAAACCCGAACTGCCGGGGCACGCCGTCCTGCGCGTCCTTGAACTGGACGCGGCGCCGCAGGGGCTGACGATCTGCATCGAACGCCGGCAGGGCCCCGAGAAATACCTCTCGGACGGCGGCTGGCAGCGCTCGGAGTCGTGGCTGGCGCCGGAGCGCATCGAGGGCTTTGCCGGCGGCGTCGATTTCCATGTCGGACCGGTGGTGTGCGACATGGTGGCTGGTCTGACGGTGCGGCTGTCGGTGCGCGAGCCCGGCGTGGGCAACATCGGCGCCACGGTCGTCGCCTGGCCGTCGATGCAGACCTCGGGTGCCTACGATCCCAATCGCATGGTGGCCAGCGACGCCGTCTCCGGCACCGACCGCGGCTTCGCCACCGGCTCGGCGCCGACCACGGTGGCGCGGTTGCCCGGCGCCTTGCAGATGCCACCCGAGGGCGAACCGCCGGCACCCCCGCCGCCGCCGCCTTTCGTCGCCGCCGAGCCGCCGCCCCCGTTTGTCGCCGCCGAACCGCCGCCGCCGTTCCAGCCGGCCGCCGAGCCGCCGCCGCTGTTCCAACCGGCGAGCGAACCGCCACCGTTGTTTCCGACCGCCGCCGAGCCGCCGCCGCCGTTCCAGTTCGGCGCCCAGGGACCGCCGCCGCCGTTCGATGCCGGCCAGCCGACGGCCGTCAGCCCGAGCCTGCGGCCGCCGGATCCGGCGTTGGATCGCATCGGCGGCAGCCCGGCGAAAAAGAGTTCCGCCGGCATGTGGATCGCGCTGTCGGCGATCCTGCTGCTGCTGCTGAGCGGCATCGGCGCGGGCGCCTACTGGTGGTTCGTCGAATGCGCCTGGTGTCGCGTGCAGCCGCAGGTCAAGCCGAAGCCGGACGATCCGGGCAAGATTCCGCCCAAGCCCGAGCGCGTCGAGGCCAGCGAATTCCTCGACAGCAAGCCGGCGCCGGCGGCGATGGTCGAGAAATGCCGGGCGCTGCGCGACGACAGCAAGCAGGTCGCGGCGTTTCTCGTCTGCCGCGCCGCCGCCGAAGCCGGCGACCCGGTCGGCGCCATGGAGTACGCCGGCTTCTTCGACCCGGTGAACCGGGCGCCCAACTCGCCGGTCGATTCTGACGGGACGCAGGCGGCGCAATGGTATGAGAAGGCGGCCAAGGTCGAGCTGGTGCCGGCGATGCGCCGGCTGGGGCAGCTCTATGCCAAGGGCGCCGACAATTTTCCGGCCGACAAGGCCAAGGCGCGCGACTGGCTGAGCAAGGCCGCGGACAAGGGGGACGCCGAGGCGAAGAAGGCACTGGAAGAGTTGTAAGAGGAGCCGACCATGATCGCATCCGCGCGGCGCGTGACGGCCATCGCCGCGACAGTGACGGCCCTCCTCGTTCTGGCCGCCAGCGCCGTGGCGCAGCAGACCCCGGCCGGACCGCGCACCCCGCTCGTGATGGAAGGCAAGAAGACGCTGTTCCAGCGCGTGCTGACGCGGCCCGAAGCGCGTCCGTTCGACAAGCCGGGCGGCAGCGCCGGTGCGGTGCTGCCGCCGATGAGTGTCCTCTACGTCTATGCGCGCCAGACCACCGCCGGCACGGAATGGCTGGAAGTCGGCGGCGGCACGGACGGCAGGACCATCGGCTGGCTGCAGGCGCCCGACACCGTGCCGTGGCGCCAGACGCTGACCCTCGCGTTCACCAACCCGGCCGGGCGCGAACGCACGCTGTTCTTCCGCGAACGCGACAAGCTGCAAGCCGTGCTTGAAGCCACCGACCGCTCGGCGCAGGCCAAGAAGCTGCGCGACGCGATCGTTGCCGGCGGCAACCTGCCGCCCGACTTCCCGGTGATCTCGATCGAGCCCGGCACGCACATCGACATCACCAAGCAATTCTACCTGCTGCCCATCCTCGAGGCCGCCGAGGCCTACCTGTCGAACAACATCAAGGTGCGCATGCTGCGGGTCGCATCGCTGACCCTGAAGAAGGAAGGCGACGATCCGCTGAAGCCGAAGGTGCGGCAGAACCTCTACGACTCGCTGAAGAACTTCAAGCTGGGCGTGGTCTTCGTCGTCGACACCACGACGTCGATGCAGCCCTACCTCGATCGGGCGCGCGACGCCGCCAAGCGGTTCTACGAGCAGATCGAGCGTGCCGGCCTGAAAGCGAGCTATGGCCTGGTGGCGTTCCGCAGCAGCACCGCCAAGACGCCCGGCCTGGAATATCTGACCAAGGTCTTCGTACAGCCCAAGGACGCGCCCGACGGTGCCACGTTCTTCGCCAAGCTGAAGGAGCTGAAGGCGACGACCGTCTCGAGCCACGCCTTCACCGAGGATTCCATCGCCGGCCTGAAGGCGGCGATCGACGAGATCGACTGGTCGGGCTTCGACGGCCGGATCGTCGTGCTGATCACCGACGCGGGTCCATTGCAGAGCAACGATCCGACCTCATCGACCGGGCTGGACGTCAACCGCATCCGCGAGCTGGCCGAGATCAAGAAGATCCACCTCATGGCGATCCACTTGCGCACCGCCGCGGGCAAGTCCGACCACGCCACGGCGCAGAGCCAGTACACGGCGCTGGCCGAGGGCCAGAACCTGCCGCACGCGTTGTACTATCCGATCGAGGCCGGCAGCGTTGCGGAATTCGGCAAGAACATGGAGAGCATCGCCGAAGGTGCGACGCAGCTGATGCGCATGTTCGCCACCGGACAGATCCAGCAGCAGCAACAACCTAAACCGCCGTCCGCATCCCGCCTGCAGCGCGACTTCGAGCTCATCGGGCATGCCATGGCGCTGGCCTATCTCGGCAGCCAGAACCAGACCCAGGCGCCCAGCATGTTCCAGGCCTGGGCCACCGACCGCGACATCGACACACCGACCTCGACGGCGCTGGAAGTCCGTGTCTTGCTGACCAAGAACCAGCTCAGCGACCTGCAGCAGACGATCAAGCGCGTCATCGAAGCCGGCAAGCGCGGCCAGCTGTCACCGGCAGGGTTCTTCGACGAGCTGCGCAGCGCCGCCGCCGCCATGAGCCGCGACCCCTCGCGCATCGGCCGGCGCGGCTCGGAGAAGCTGGGCGAGCTGGGCCTGATGGGCGAATACCTCGACGACCTGCCGTACCGCAGCAAACTGATGGGCATCGACCAGGCGACGTGGTCGGCGTGGTCGATCGCCGAACAGCAGGCGTTGCTCAACGAACTCGAGGCCAAGGCACGGCTCTACGAGCGCTTCCACAACGACACCGCGCTGTGGGTGCAGCTCGGCGGCCCCGGCGGCAATCCAGGCGATGCGGTCTACCCCATCCCGCTCGACGCCCTGCCCTGAGGCGTCGCACGCACGCGATGACCGATAGCCCCCTGCTTTCGCTGCGCCACGTCACCAAACGGCGCGCATCGGCGGGCACCACCTTCGAGCTCCGCGTCGATGCGCTTGAGCTGGCGCCTGGTGAGCGGGCCGCGCTGGTCGGCGAAAGCGGCAGCGGCAAGAGCACCCTGCTTGACCTGGTGGCGCTGGCCTCGCGTCCCGACTCGGCCGACGGCTTTCGCATCGAGGCCGACGGCGAGGCGAGCGACATCGCCGGTCTGTGGCGCGACGGCGCCGCCGATGCGCTGGCGGCACTGCGCGCCCGGCATGTCGGCTACGTGCCGCAAACCGGCGGCCTGTTCGCTTTCCTCAACGTCTTCGACAATATTGACCTGCCCCGCCGCCTGCTGGCCCTGCC
>JAHCJT010000287.1 GCA_026126245.1 Alphaproteobacteria bacterium | reverse complement strand
CGACCGCTGGCTCTCCTCCATCGACAGTTCGCTGCGCGTGGCGCCGATCAGGTAGAGCTTGATCGCCTCGTACAGCCGGTCGACTGCGTCATCGGCCCGCTCGACCTCCTTCACCAGCCGCGCATCGTCGCGGGCAAAGACCTCGATGGTCTGGCGCAGCATGGTCTCGACGCGGTCGCCCAGATGCAGCGTCTCGCGCATGGCGCAGGCCATCGCTTCGCCGGGTGTGTCGAGCGCATGCGGGTCGAGATAGCGCGGCCGGCCGGGATCCTCGGTCCTCGGCGCGTCGGGCAGCAGGCGCGCGCACAGCGCCGCGATCGGCCCGGTCAGCGGCAGGAACAGCACGGCCGCGGCGATGTTGAAGGCGGTATGGAAATTGATCGCCAGCCGCGCCGGATCGGCGCCCAGCGGCGCCAGCCAGACCTGCGCCACGGGGATCAGCGGCAGCGCGATGAGGGCGGCGACGGCCCGCATCGCGGCGTTGCCCAGCGGCACGCGCCGCACCGGCGCCGGCTGCCCGGCCTGGTCAAGGAACGGCGCGACGGCGCCGCCGACATTGGCGCCCAGCACCATGGCCAGTGCCGTCGCCGGCGGCACCAGGCCGGCGGCCGCGAACGACATCACCAGCAGGATGATCGACAGGCTGGAATGCGCCAGCCAGGTGGCGATGGCCGCCAGCAGCAGGGCGATCACCAGTTCGTCGTGCAGGCCGCTGACCACGGCCATGAAGCTGGCCGAGCTCTTCAACGGTCCGGCCGCCGAGGCCAGCAGCTTCAGCGCCAGCAGGATCAGCCCCAGCCCGATCAGGATGCGGGCGACATGGCGCACGCGATCGTCGGCCGAGCCGAGGAACACGAAGACGCCGGCCGCCAGCAGCACCGGCGAGATGAAGCCGATGTTGAACGAGAACACCTGCGCCGCGACGGTCGAGCCGACGTCGGCGCCCAGCATGACGGCCAGCGCCGCCGGCAGCGCGATCAGGCCGCGGCCGGCGAACGACGACAGCAGGAGCGCCGTCGCCGTGCTGCTCTGCAGCAGGCCGGTGATGAACAGGCCGGCGCCGAAGGACGTCAGCCGGCTGCGGGCGCAGGCCGCCAGGGCACGGCGCAGCATGGCACCGAAGGCGCGCGTCATGCCGGTGCGCACCATGCGCACGCCCCACAACAGCAGCGCCACGGCACCGATCAGCTCGATCAGCAGGTTGAGACCGTCCATTGCCCGACTCGCTCCACCACAACGATACGCCGGAGCGGTGTTCGTGACAAATTTGTTACAGCTATGGCGACGATAGCCGCGGCGTCGCCAGCCGCCCGGCAACGTCGAAAAAGCCGCGCACCGGCTCGACCTCGCGCCGCTGCTGCAGGCAGACGGCGTATTCCCCGACCGCCAGGTCGGCGTCGGCGACACGCAGGGCGTGGAAGCGGCGGTCGGCGCCAAACTCGCTCTCGAACACGACGCCGACGCCGAAGCCGGCCGCGACCGCCTCGCGCACGCCTTCGCGGGTCTCGACCTCGATCAGCGCCCCTGACGGCACGGCGCGCTCGGCCAGCGCCCGCTCGAAGACCTCGCGGGTGATCGAGCCGCGTTCGCGCAGCACCAGGTCGCGCTCGCGCAGGTCGGACAGCCGGATCTGGCGGCGCTGCGCCCAGGGATGCGTCCGCGGCACGAACAGCACCAGCCGGTCGCGCCGCACCTGCACCGATGCCAGCCGCGGGTCGGAGGTCGGCCGCGCCATGACGCCGACATCGGCCTCGTGCGCCAGCACCTCGCGCAGCACCTCGTCGGAATTGCCGATGCGCAACGCAAAGGTGAAGCCGGGCCGATGGCGACGCAACTCGGCCAGCACCGGCATGACGTGATAGGCGCTGTCGGCGCCGATGCGCAGATGGGCCGGCGCCGTCGCGCCGCCCAGCAGCGCGCGCGCCTCCTCCTCGGCCGCGAACAGCCGCGTCGTGACGGCCAGCAGCTGGCGGCCCAGCGGCGTGGGTCGCGTCGGCCGGCTGTCGCGATCCAGCAGGCTCACGCCATAGGCCGCCTCCAGCGCCCGCACCTGGCCGGACAGGCTGGGCTGGCTGACACCGGCGGCCCGGGCGGCAAGCGTGAAGCTGCCGTGGCGGGCAACGAGATGAAAGGCGCGCAGTTGGCTGGGGGTCATCCGAGGGTCGACCGGTTCATATAGTCTTAACCTATTCTCAGTATCACTATTATATATTCGACTTATGGACAGGGCCAGCAGAGGATACTGCCCGCCCCACCCTGCGAGAGACTCCCGATGCCCGCCGCCCGCCGCCCCGCCACGTCCGAAACCGGCGATCCGCTGCTGTTCACGCCCGGTCCGCTGACCACGTCGCGCGCCGTCAAGCAGGCGATGGTGCACGACTGGGGCTCGCGCGACGCGACGTTCATCGCCATCAACCGCATGGTGATGGAGCGCATCGCCGAGATGGCCGGCGGCAGCGGCACGCACGTCACGGTGCCGATGCAGGGCAGCGGCACCTTCGCGGTCGAGGCGATGATCACCACCTTCGTGCCGCGCGACGGCAAGCTGCTGCTGCTGGTCAACGGCGCCTACGGCCAGCGCGCCGCCCGGATCGCGCGCATCGCCGGCCGCGCCGTCGCGCTGCACGAGACGGCGGAGGACACGCCGATCGACGTGGCGCGGCTGGACGCGGCGCTGGCGGCCGACGCCGCCATCAGCCACGTCTTCGCGGTGCATTGCGAGACCACCAGCGGCATCCTCAACCCGATCGCCGAGATCGCCGCCGTCGTGGCGCGTCACGGACGGCGCCTGCTGATCGACGCCATGAGCAGCTTCGGCGCGCTGGCGATCGATGCACGCCGTATCCGCTTCGACGCCCTGGCGGCGTCGAGCAACAAGTGCCTGGAAGGCGTGCCGGGACTGGGCTTCGTGGTCTGCCACCGCGAGGCGCTGGCCGCCTGTGCCGGCAACGCCACCACGCTGGTGCTCGACCTGCACGACCAGGCGCAGGCGTTCGACAAGACCGGCCAGTACCGCTTCACGCCGCCGATCCACGTCATCGTCGCGCTGGGCACGGCGATCGAGGAGCATGCCGCCGAGGGCGGCGTTGCCGGCCGCGGCGCGCGCTATCGCGAGAACTGCCGCGTGCTGGTCGAGGGCATGCGGGCGCTCGGCTTCCGCACCCTGCTGCCCGACGCGTTGCAGGCGCCGATCATCGTCACCTTCCACATGCCGCGCGATCCGGCCTTCGCGTTCCAGACGTTCTACGACCGGCTGAAGGACCGCGGCTACGTCATCTATCCCGGCAAGCTGACGGTGGCCGACAGCTTTCGCATGGGCTGCATCGGCCGGCTCGACGCCGGGCACATGCGCGGCGCCGTCGCGGCGGTGGGCGAGATCCTGGCCGAGATGGGCGTCGGCACCGGTGCGCCGGCGCTGGCCGCGGAGTGAGGAGGCACGCATGGCCCCTGATACGCTGACGCGCGACAGCAGCGGCTCGGTCGCGGTCAACGGCCGCAGTTACCGGCTGCCGAAGAACCCGACGGTGGTGGTCTGCATCGACGGCTCCGAGCCCGGCTACATCGAGGCCGCGGCGCGGGCCGGCTGCGCCCCTGCCCTGGGCCGCATGCAGGCGCAGGGCACCAACCTGCTCGCCGACTGCGTCGTGCCGAGCTTCACCAACCCCAACAACCTGTCGATCGTCACCGGCCAGCCGCCATCGGTCCACGGCATCTGCGGCAACTACTTCCTCGATCCCGACAGCGGCAGCGAGGTGATGATGAACGACCCGAAATTCCTGCGGGTCGAGACCATCTTTCCCGCGCTGCAGCGCGCCGGCTGCCGCATCGCGGTGATCACCGCCAAGGACAAGTTGCGTGGCCTGCTGGGCAAGGGCCTGGCGCTGGCACCGGGCAAGGCGTGCAGCTTCTCGTCGGAGAAATCCGACCAGGCGACCCTGGCGGCCAACGGCATCGACAAGGTCAACGCGCTGGTCGGCATGGCAGTGCCCGACGTCTACAGCGCCGGCCTGAGCGAATTCGTGTTCGCCGCCGGCGTCAGGCTGATGCAGCGCGACCGGCCGCAGATCATGTACCTGTCGACCACCGACTACATCCAGCACAAGCACGCGCCGGGCACGCCGGTGGCCAACGACTTCTACGCCATGATGGACGGCTACGTGGCGCAGCTCGACGCCATGGGCTGCACCGTCGTGCTGACCGCCGACCACGGCATGAACGCCAAGCACGATGCCCAGGGCCGGCCCGACGTCATCTACCTGCAGGACCGCTTCGATGCCTGGCTGGGCGCCGGCACCGCCCGCGTCATCCTGCCGATCACCGATCCCTACGTCGTGCATCACGGCGCGCTGGGCTCGTTCGCCGTGGTCTACCTGCCGGCCGGCGCCGATCGGCAGGACATGATCGCCCGCCTGGCCGCGATCGACGGCATCGAGGCGGCGCTGACGCGCGAGCAGGCCTGCGCCCGCTACGAGCTGCCGGCCGACCGCATGGGCGATCTGGTGGTCGTGTCGCGCCGCCACAAGGTGCTGGGCACATCGGCCGCGCGCCACGACCTGTCGGGCCTCACCGAGCCGCTGCGCAGCCACGGCGGGGTGTCGGAGCAGAAGGTGCCGCTGATCTGCAACCGCCAGCTGGCGGCGGCGCACGACGGCCGGCGCTGGCGCAACTTCGACGCCTTCGACCTGGCGCTGAACCTCGTCGCGTGAGGGTTCTGTTTGTCGTCCTGAGCGCAGCGAAGGACCCTGCGGTGGACGTGGCGATTGTGGTGCGACTGGTCAATCTTCAGAGCCGCCATTCTTGAAACGAACGACCGTAGGGTCCTTCGCTGCGCTCAGGACGACGTGAGGAGAAACCGATGAACGTACAGGCAAGGATCGCCGCGTCGCCCCCAGTGCGTCACGAGTCCATGCGCATTGCCGGCCGCAAGGTCGAGGCCGAGGGCCGGCTCGACGTCTTCAACCCGTGGGACAACAGCGTGGTCGGCACGGTGCCGCGCGCCACGCCGGCCATGGTGGCCGAGGCCTTCGGCATCGCGTACGACTACCGGCCGAGGCTGACGCGCTACGAGCGGCAGAAGATCCTGCTGGCCACCGCCGAAAACCTGGTGGCACGCAAGGACGAGATCGCGCGGCTGATCACGGCCGAGAGCGGCCTGTGCCTGAAGGACTCGCTGTATGAGGTGGGTCGCGCCTTTGACGTCTTCTCGCTGGCCGGCCAGCTGTGCATCCACGACGACAGCCAGACCTTCTCCTGCGACCTCACCCCGCACGGCAAGCAGCGCAAGATCTTCACCCTGCGCGAGCCGCTCAACGCCATCAGTGCGATCACGCCGTTCAACCACCCGCTGAACATGGTCGCGCACAAGCTGGCGCCGGCGATCGCCACCAACAACTGCGTGGTGCTGAAGCCCACCGAGCAGACGCCGCTCACCGCGCTGATGCTGGCCGACACGCTGTACGAGGCCGGCCTGCCGCCGCAGATGCTGTCGGTGGTG
>JAHCJT010000286.1 GCA_026126245.1 Alphaproteobacteria bacterium | reverse complement strand
GCCTCGGCCAGTCCCGCGGCTTCGGCCACGCGGGCGGCCGCGTCGCGGCCCGACTCGCCGCCGACCTCCATGCCGCCCTGCCGGGACAGGATCGGACAGACGACCGCGGCCGCGGTGGGCGGCGTGCGAATGTCCTGCGCTCCGGCCGGCCGACGTCGGCGGGCGTCGCCGTTGACCGCGCCGCCGCTGCCGTTCAGACGGTGGTCTGCGGTCAATCAGGCCTCAGCCGGGACCGCCGCCTGCTTGTCGCCTTCAAACAGCGAGATCGGCGTGACCGGCATGATGGTCGAGATGGCATGCTTGTAGACGAGCTGCGAGTGCCCGTCGCGACGGAGCAAGACGGAGAAATTGTCGAACCAGGTGATGATTCCCTGAAGCTTCACGCCATTGACCAGGAAGATCGTGACCGGGGTCTTGGTCTTGCGAAGGTGGTTCAGGAACACATCCTGAACATTCTGGGCTTTTTCGGTCATCTAGTTGGCCCTTTTCATTTCTGTTTCTGTTGCCGCAACGCTGTCCCCGCGCCGCGGAACCGGGCATGGTGAGAGGTCCGCTTCCATGCCGCACTGCACAAGCATATAGGGGCACGGACCCCTATATCAATGCCAGCAGCGCATGGCAGTTCGGCACATGAACCTGCGGCGGACAGTTCACGAATTCGTGTGCACCAGGCGGATGGGGCCGCACCAGGACCGGCAGGCAGCCGGTGTTGTGGGCGCACTCGAGGTCCACCCGGGTGTCGCCGGCGAACCAGACATGCGCGCCCGCCACCAGCGCCCCGGGCGCTAATGCCATAGCGACGGGATCCGGCGCCGGCTTGTCGCGCCGGGCATCGGTCGCGCCGACGACCTGTCGAAAGAACGGCCCCCACCCCAGATGTGCCACCTCCTTGCGCAAGGCGGGCCCCATCTTGTTGCTGACCACGGCCAGGTACAGGCCACGCGCGGTCAGTTCCGCCAGCAACGCTTCAGCCCCGTCCTGCGGCCGCAGGCGCTGCAGATGGACGGCATCGAAGGTGCGGTAGAAGACGGTGCGGGCCTCCTGCCAGCGGTCGCCGAACAGATCCGGGAATGCGTCGCGTAGCGACCTGTGGGCCTTCTCGCGCGCCTCGTCCTCGCTCCAGGGCGGCATGCCGAAATGAGCGAACGTGGCGTTGTAGCAGGTGGTGATCACGCCCCAGGTGTCGACCAGGGTGTTGTCCCAGTCGAAGATCAGCGCCCGGGGCGTGGGCAAACTTGTTGTCATCGGCCCGTCGTCGTCGCCCTGTGGCCGATGTCGGCCATCTAGACGAACGGCGTTGCGGCGGCGACGGCGCGCAGATACTCGGCGCGCAATCGTCGGGCGATGTCGCCCGGCTTGCCGTCGCCGACTGTCTTGCCGTCGATCGATACGATGGGCGTCACATAGGACGTCGCGCTCGTCATGAACGCCTCGCGCGCCGCCTGCGCCTCGGCGACCGTAAAGGGCCGCTCGACGACGGCAAGCTGCAGATCGGCCGCCACCTTCTTCACGGTCTGACGGGTGATGCCGGCCAGGATCTCATGCCCGATCGGCCGCGTCACCAGCTCGTCCTTCGCCGTGACGATCCAGGCGTTACTGGACGTGCCTTCCGTCACACGACCGTCGTCGTCAACCTGCCAGGCCTCGTAGGCGCCCTGCTCGCGCGCCTTCTGCTTGCCCAAGGCACCGCCCAGCAGGCCCGTGGTCTTGATGTCGACCCGCTTCCAGCGAATGTCGGGCACGGTGATGACCGCCACGCCCGGTCCGGGATCCGGCGACGGCGGTGCGGCCGACCGCGCCGTGACCACCAGGCTGGGGCGCGCGTCCTTCGGGAAGCCGTAGTCGCGCCGCGCCACGCCGCGCGAGACCTGGAAGTAGACCAGGCCGTTTCGCACGCGATTGCGCCGCACCGTCTCGCGCAACACCTGCTTCAGTGCCGCCCGCGCAATCGGCCAGCCAATGCGCAGTTCCTTGAGTGAGCGGTCGAGTCGATCCAGGTGCGGGTCTTCGTCGAGGAAGCGACCGTCGGCCACGGCAATGACCTCATAGACCGCATCGGCGAACTGATAGCCCCGATCCTCGACGTGGACCCGCGCCGCGCGGTGCGGCACGTACCGTCCGTTGACATACGCCACGCGTGACATGCGCTCCCCGCTATCCCGGCTGCGCCGGTCCCGACCTCAGGTTCCCGGCCGGTCGTCGCTGCCGACGCCCAGCGATTTCAGCTTGCGATGCAGCGCCGAGCGCTCCATGCCGACAAACGAGGCGGTGCGCGAGATATTGCCGCCGAAGCGCGTGACCTGCGCCATCAGGTATTCGCGTTCGAACACCTCGCGGGCCTCGCGCAGCGGCAGCTGCATGACCTCGCCGCCCTTTTCCCAGCGCAACACCGACGGCGAGATTTCGCCAAAATCGGCCGGCAGTTGCTCGGCCCGCAACGGCGCCCCGCCATCCTGCGGCGCCACGATCAACAGATGCTCGATGACGTTGCGCAGCTGGCGCACATTGCCCGGCCAGTCGTAACTCTGCAGCGCCGCGATTGCGTCCTCGCCAATCGCCCGCGGTGCGAGGCCGGCCGCTTCGGCGACGCGGTTCATCAGGTGCCGGGCGAGCGCCGGCATATCCTCGCGTCGCTCGGCCAGTGGCGGCACGGCCAGAGACACGACGTTGAGGCGATGGTAGAGGTCCTCGCGAAAACGTCCGGCGGCGATTTCCGCCAGCAGATCGCGCGACGTCGCGGCCATCACGCGGACATCGACCTCGACCTTCGTCTGGCCACCGTCGCGGAAAAACGCCTGCTCCAGCAGGACACGCACCACTTTCGCCTGCGTCGCTGACGGCAGGTCGCCGACCTCCTCCAGCAACAGGGTACCGCCATGCGCCTGCTCGAAGGCGCCGAACACCCGCAGGCCGTCCTGGCCGTCACCGGTTTCCGTACCGAACAGCTCGAGGTCGAGGCGGTCCTCGGAATGGGCGGCGCAGTTGACGCTCACGAACGGTCCTTGGGCACGCTTGGAGCCGCGATGCATCAGGCGCGCGACCAGCTCCTTGCCGGAGCCGGGCGGTCCGGAAATCAGGACCCGGCCGCCGGTCGGCGCGAAGCGCTCGATGGCCGCCGACAGCTGGGTGATCGCCGACGAGGTGCCGACCAGGGTCTCCTCGCCGCCGGCCCGTCGCAACAGCATCGCATTCTCGCGCCGCAACGCCGCCGCCTCGATGGCGCGCTGCACCACCAGCAGCAGCCGGTCGGCCTTGAACGGCTTTTCGATGAAGTCGTAGGCGCCCGCCTTGATGGCGGCCACCGCGGTGTCGATGGTGCCATGGCCGCTGATCATGACGACGGGCACGTGCGCATCATCGCGCTTGACCAGCTTCAGGACCTCGACGCCGTCCAGTTCGCTGCCCTGCAGCCAGACGTCGAGAATGACCAGCGAAGGCCGCCGCTGGCCGATCGCGTCGAGGGCCTCGGCGCTGCTGTGGGCGCGCCGCGTGGCATAGCCTTCGTCCTCGAGGATGCCGGCGATCAGCGTGCAGATATCGCGTTCGTCGTCGACAATCAGAATGTCGTGCGCCATAGCCCTGTGTATCGCTCTGCCAGGTCGGCCGTCAGAAACCTCAGCCACCGGCCGCCGGCGATACCACGGCCGCGCCCTTGTGCGCGCCGGATGCCGCCATCGTCTCGCCGCGGTGGAATACCAGAGAGATGCGGGCGCCGCCACCCTCGCGATCCTCGAGGATCAGCGCGCCGCCGTGCTCCTCCATGATCTTCTTGACGATCGCCAGGCCCAGTCCCGTTCCCTTGCTGCGGGTCGTCACGTAGGGTTCGGTCAGCCGCGCGCGCTCACCCTTGGGCAGGCCCCGGCCGTTGTCCTCGATCACGACGCGCACGCCGCGCGCATCCTCACGCAGCGACAACGCAATCCGGCCGGCCGCCAGCCTGCCGCCGTCGGCCGGCGGATCGCGGCCCTCGATAGCCTCGCCGGCATTCTTCAGCAGGTTCGTCAGCGCCTGGCCGATCTGGCGCCGATCGAGGCGCCAGGTGACCGGCCCGTCGGGCAGCGTGGCATCGAAGATGATCTGCGGCTGGGCATTCTTTTGCAGGAACAGGGCCTGCTGGCAGATCTCCTTGAGGTCTTCATCGCTCAAGGTCGCCCGCGGCATGCGGGCAAAGGATGAGAATTCATCGACCATTCGACCGATATCGCCGACCTGACGGATGATGGTGTCGGTGCAGGTGGTAAACGTTTCCGGGTCCTGCGTGATCTGCTTCAGATACCGTCGCTTGAGGCGCTCGGCCGACAGCTGGATCGGGGTCAGCGGGTTCTTGATCTCGTGCGCGATGCGACGCGCCACGTCGGCCCATGCCGCCATGCGCTGCGCCGACATCAGGTCGCTGACGTCGTCGAAGGTCACGACAACGCCGTGCGGCCCCGACTCGGCCTGCTCGGCCGTCACGCGCACATGCAGGGTGCGCATCTGGCCATCGCGCACGATCTCGATCTGGCCCTGCCACGGCCGGTCCGGCCGCAGGCGCTGCTGCTCCATCGCGTTGCCCAGTTCCGGCAGGACGTCGGCGACCGGGCGGCCTTCGATGCCTTCGATGGGCAGCGACAGCAGCTCGACCGCCGAGCGGTTGGCTCGCTCGATGGTGCCGTTGATGTCGACGCTGAGCACGCCCGCCGAAACACCGGCAAGGATGGCCTCGGTCAGCTGGCGCCGCTCGTCGAGCTGGCGGTTGGCGTCGACCAGTTCGCGACGCTGGTCGTCGATCTGGGCCGTCATGCGGTTGAACGCGCGCACCAGGCGGCCAAGCTCGTCATCAGTCGGCGTTTCGGCGACGCGCGCCGACAGATCGCCCTTGCGCACCTGCTCGGCGGCCGACATCAGCGACGAAATCGGCCCGGTCAGGCGAGACGCGAAGGTCACCGCCATCCACACCGCCGACAGAAGCATCAGCAACGCAATCAGGGCATAGATCGCGAATGCCCGCACCTGGATGACTTCGAAATTGGTGTCGAGCTGCGTGTAGAAGCTGCGCGCCCGTTCGATCCGTTCGGCGTGATACCAGAACGCCGGATCGACGTCGTAGCGTGCCACCAGAAACAGACGGCCTTCGGTGAAGATGTGCAGGACGATGAAGTAGACGTCCGGCGGAATCGACGCGATGACCGGCCGCGCTTCCTTGGCGGCGCGGCGCAAGACCGACGGCGACGGCAGCGTGATGCTGGTGCTGCCCGAACCGACCGCCAGCGACGAGGCCACGAGCTTGCCATCGGAGTCGACGATCGAAACCTCCAGCAGATTACGCCGCTGCGCGATGCGAGCCAGGATCGGTTTGGCCAGGGCGGCATCGGCCAGCGTCTCGGGTTGTTCGGCCTGCAGCGCCTTGGCGATCTCGTCGACATCGCCCATCACGGCGGCCATCACCGGACCAAGCAGCGCCTGGGCGCTTTCCAGGCCCTGGTCCAGCGGGTTGCTCAGCCATTCGCGCAGACTGACGGACA
>JAHCJT010000285.1 GCA_026126245.1 Alphaproteobacteria bacterium | reverse complement strand
CAGCTCGTCGTCGGACTGGACCTGCGGTCCAGGGAACTCCTCGCGATCGTAGTACGGGCTGAGCGGCGGCGACGCCAATAGCCGGCGCGCCAGCTTCATGCCGGCCAGTAGCACCTGGCGGTCGCTCTCGGCTGCCAGATAGTTGGGCTGGATGATGGGGTGCTCGAACGGATCGGCCGAGCGGGCGCGGATGTAGCCGATGCTGTCGGGCCGCTGCTGCCACGAGGCGATGGTCATGCCGGGCACGTCGTCAAGCTGGGCCTGCACGCCCTCCTTGTAGCTGGCGGGCGTGAAGGTGAGCTGAAGGTCGTAGTTGTCGACGCGCTCGTCCGACTTCCAGAAGACGTAGACCAGGGTCGGATTGAGCGCCAGGATGCCCTTGCGCGACACGGCGTATTTCAGCACCTCGCCGACCAGGCTCAGGCCATGCGCGCGCTCGTTGATGGTGCGCGCGTTCTTGACCCGCGCCACGAAGCGCGGCGCGTAGTGGTCGCGCAGGTTCTCGCCGACGCCCGGCAGGGCGTGCTGCACCGCGATGCCAAGCGATTGCAGCAGCGGCGCCGGACCGATGCCCGACACCTGCAGCAGCTGCGGCGAGTTCACCGTGCCGCCGCACAGGATGACCTCGCGCCGCGCCCGCACCTCGTCCTCGGCGCCGCGGCGGCCGCCCTTGCGGTAGCGCACGCCGACGGCACGCTTGCCCTCGAGCACAATGGCGCTCGCATGCGCGTGCGTGCGCACGGTCAGGTTCGGGCGCTTCATCGCCGGGTGCAGGAAGCCGCGGGCGGCGCTGACCCGCCGACCGTTGCGCACGATGCGCTGGACGTAGCTGACGCCGGCCTGGGTGGCGCCGTTGTAGTCGCTGTTGCGCGGGATGCCCATCTGCACCGCGCCCTCGATGAAGGCGTCGCACAGCGGATCGCGCCAGTCGAGATCGGCGATCGGCAGGCCGCCGTCGCGGCCACGGAAGGTTTCGTCGGCCGCGCCGATGCGCTGCTCGCTGCGCCGGAAATACGGCAGGACGTCGGCATAACCCCAGCCGCGATTGCCGCGCTGCGCCCAGCCGTCGAAGTCCATGCGCTGGCCGCGATTGTAGATGTGGCCGTTGATCGAACTGGAGCCGCCCAGCGTCTTGCCGCGCGGCGCCGCGATGCGCCGGCCGCCGGTCCACTCGCTGGGCTCCGAGGTGTACAGCCAGTTCACCCGCGGATTGACCAGCGTGTACATGAAGCCGGCCGGAATATGGATGAACGGATGCCAGTCGGACGGGCCGGCCTCCAGCACGCAGACGGTGGCGCTGCCATCCTCGCTCAGGCGGCTGGCCAGCACGCTGCCCGCCGAGCCGGCGCCGACGATCACATAGTCGAAGCTTTCCATCCCAGGCGCTTTCCCTCGAAGCTGTATGGCTTTAGCGCGGCTGGCGCCCCGCCGGCAATGGCGCGACGCTCCCGGAGTGCACTGCGATCGCGTTCGGCGCCGGCGCCGGTCAGCCTTCAAACGCCACGGTGTGGCGGATCTGGAAGCCGCCGAGCAGCTCGCCGCAGCGCCTGACGACGGCATCCCGCGCTACGCCGCCGCCGCTGGCCACCTGCACCGTGGCCAGCGTGCCGTAGGTGGCGTCATTGCCGACCGTCACGCGCGCCGTCACGCCCTCGGCCCGCAGCGGCGCCAGCGCCGCGTCGAAGGCACGCTGCGCCGCCTCCAGGCGCAATGCCGGCTTGAAGATTTTGCCGACGCCAGTCAGCGGCATGACCGCAATCGGCACGACCTGCACCGGCACGGCGGCGCGCTCGGGAATCTCCTTGCGGCAGAATTCGCGCAGGTCCTCCGCCGTCGCCGTGGCGCCGGGTCGCAGCTGCACGAACACCATCGGCAGCTCGCCGGCATAGGTATCGGGCAGTCCGACCGCAGCAGCGGTCTCGACGGCGGGATGGCGGTTCAGCGCCTCCTCGATCACCACCGGATCGATGTTGTGGCCGCCGCGGATGATGAGGTCCTTCGAGCGGCCAGTCAGCCAGACATAGCCGTCGGCATCCAGCCGGCCGAGATCGCCCGAATCGAGCCAGCCGTCGGCCAGCATGGCGCCGCGGTCGTGGCGCGGATCGAGGTAGCCTGGCGTGACCTGCGGCCCGCGCATCAGCACATGGCCGATCTCGCCGGTGGCGCAGTCGCGCCGGATGGTGCCGTCCGGCGCGACGTCGGCAATGCGCACCTCGGTGTACGGGACGCGCAGCCCGACCGAGCCGGGTCGGCGCTCGCCGTGCAGCGGGTTCATGGTCGAGTAGCAGTGCACCTCGGTCATGCCGTAGCCCTCGATCACCGGCGCGCCGATCTCGCGCTCGATGCGGCGGATCAGCTCGACCGGCACGGTGGAGCCACCGGTGACGAAGGCCTTGAGCGAGGAGATGTCGTGGCCCTCGCGCGGCACGTTCATGATCGCCGCCAGCGAGGTCGGCACGGCGCCGCCGATGGTGACCTTGTGGCGCTCGACGATGCCCCAGTAGTCGCGCACCACGTTGGGGTTGCGCGCGCCCAGCGGCGTGGGGATCACGATGGTCCAGCCGTTGGCGATCGGCGCCAGCGCGCCGAACAGCGAGCCGCCGACGTGGAACTGCGGCAGCGGATTGAGCAGCACCGTGCCCGGGCCGAGGTCGAACATCAGCGTGTTGGTCCACGCCATCAGCGTGAGCGCGCCATGCGTGTGCTTGGCGAGCTTGGGCAGGCCGGTCGTGCCGCCGGTGTGGAACAGCGCCGCGACCGTATCGCGCTGCAACGTGCGCGGCGCCACCAGCCGGTCGTCCGGCTGGGCGGCACAGGCGCGTTCGTACTCGATGGCGCCGGGCATGCGGGTGTTGCCGCCGCCGACGCGAAACACCTTGAGCTCCGGCATCGCGGCGCGGATCGCCTCGACCTTGGGCCAGATGTCGGGAAAGATCGAGGCATCGGCGGCGATCAGCGCCTTGGCGCCGGCTTCCTTCATGATGCCGGCGATCTGCCCCGCTTCGAGGAAATAGTTGACCGGATTGGCGATCGCGGCGACTTCCGCACCCCACAGGGCAAAGAACGTCTCCGGCACGCTGGGCATCAGCAGCGTCACCGTGTCGTGCGGCCCGATGCCTTCGGCGTGCAGCAGGTTGGCGGTCTGGACCACACGGCGCATCAGCTCGCCGTAGCCGACGTCGCGCACCGGGTCGGCTGCGCCGGTCCCGGTCAGGAAGCGGATGGCGACGCGTCCGGCATGTTGCGCCGTGGCATCGCGCAACAGGTCGGCGACATTGGTGTGGCGGATGCGCTCGCCCGCCGGCACGCGTTCGAGTTCGGCGATATCGGCCTGCGTGCGGATTTTCATCGACGGTTCCCTGGCATGCTGCGATTGGACGATGCGGTGTCGATATGAGCAGAGACCGTCCGCCGTGTCAGCCGCGACGGGCCATCGCCGCTCCCGGACGAGTCTCAGAGCGCTGTGCGCCGCCCGGCGGAGGGAGGCAATCGAGACGACCCACCCGCATGCTACGCGTGGCCCGACGCCGACACCCTGACCTTGCGATCAGTAGCCGGCCGCCCGGTCGACGACCTCTTTCAGCGGCACGCCGTCGAGGAACCGTGCCAGATTGTCGACGAACAGGCGGGCGACGAACCTGTCGCGCTGCGGGTGCGGGCCGCCGATATGCGGCAGCACGATGATGCCCTCGGTCTTCCAGAACGGGTGCTCGGCCGGCAGCGGCTCCTGGCGGTACACATCAAGCAAGGCACCGGCGATCTTTTTCGCCGTCACGGCGGCGATCAGGTCGTCGTCCTTGATCAGATGGCCGCGTCCGAAGTTCAGCAGCCAGGCGGTCGGCTTCATGCGGGCCAACCGCTGGGCATTGATGAAATTGTCGGTCTGCGGCGTTGCCGGCAGCAGCAGCAGCAGGAAGTCGGCCTGCGCCAGCACCTCGTCGGCGCGGTCGGCCGGGAGCACCTGCGCGACGTTGGCCATCGGCGCCGGCCGGCGGCGCGTGCCGATCACGCGCATGCCGAGAGCGGCGGCAATACGGGCGACCTCCTGGCCGATGGCGCCAAGGCCGAGAATACCCAGCGTCTTGCCGGTCAGCGGCTGCGCCACCGTGTGCACCCACTTGCCCTGTTTCTGGTTCTCGACCGACGCAAGGTAGGGTTTGGCGACAAAGAACAGCGCGCCGATGATGTTCTCCGGCATCGATTCGGTGTGTGTGCCGCGAGCGCAGGTCAGCGTGAGACCGGGCGGCAGGTCAGGCAACGCCAGCCAGCCTTCGACGCCAGCGGTCATCGCCTGTGCCCAGCGCAGCTTCGGCATGGCTGGCAAGATGCCGGGGGGCATGGCGCCGGCCATCAGCGCCTCGGTGCGCGCCAGTTGCTCGGCCGAGGGCTTCTCCTTGCGCGGCAAGGTGTCGACGGCGACGCGGTCGGCCAGACCGGCCGCCTTGATGGCGTCGAGGTAGGCGGCCGACGAATCGGTCCACAGCAGAATATGGGCGCGGTTGGTCACGATGATGGCTCCTTAGGCCGCGCAGCCTAGCGGGTTGCCGAAGCCGAGACCATGCCGGCACCTCAAGGACGGCGCCGCCGTCGGGGCGCGCCACAGATCATCGATTCCTTGCTTGGAAGCTGGGCGGCCTCAGCCGTCCCAGACGTTCTCCGGCATTGGTAGCTTGGCGAAGTCGGCCGCGACCAGCGGCCGGTGATGGCTGACGCCCTCGCGTTCCAGCAGCATCATCCACTGCCGCACGTGCTGGCCGGCATGCCACGTGGTGCGCTCCAGCAGTTCGTGCTGGCTCTGCGGGCCGTAGTAGGTCTCCAGCGTCCGCGCCGCCGCCGTGTCGCCGGTCGCCCACCAGTCGCGGAAGCGCTGGCGGACGGCGGTGCCGTAGGCCACGAGATCGGCTGTGCCGGCGTCGGCAGCCGGCTCCTCGCGGAAGGCGGCGGCGACCAGCGGCACACCCGCGCCGGCGTCGAGGAAGGCGCCGACGACGCGGAACAGATGGAAGCCCAAAGTGCGATAGCTGCGCGGCCGGCCCGGCACGTGCGTCGCGAGCCGGTCGTGCGGCATCAGCGGCAGCAGCTCCAACGCCGCCGACAGGAACTTGTCGAGCCGGGCATAGAGTTCGGCCATCGACAGCGCCGGGCCACCGTGTTCGTTCAGACCGAGAAAGGCGATGATCTGCGGCAGGCTCTGGCCGAAGACGAACTGGTCGCCGCGCGACAGCACCGGGATCGAGCGCGCACCGAGCCGCTCCAGCTCGGCGCGGCCGTCCGGATCCTCCAGCACGTTGATTGAGACGAAGTCGATCTCACGGACCGATAGAAACTCTTTGAGCCTCAGACAGCTGGTTCAACCGGGCTGCCAGAACACTTTCAGCGGCGCCATTCATTCCTCCACGGACCTGACGGATGCTAGGTCTTCCCCGGTGCCGCCGCAAGCCAGCCGCGTACCACACGCGGGGCGACCGCATATGCCACCTTCCAAGTCGTCCGGAGCGCCCCGGAGGACCGTTCGGGGGG
>JAHCJT010000284.1 GCA_026126245.1 Alphaproteobacteria bacterium | reverse complement strand
CACCCGCGAGCGCATCCGCCAGATCGAGGCCAAGGCGCTGCGCAAGCTCAAGCACCCCAGCCGCTCGCGCCTGCTGCGCAGCTTCCTCGACGGCTGAGACGCGCACCGGACGCGGACGCCGCCGGCGTCCGCCCCTTGCCGGTCGGCGCCGATTGCCCTTACATCGCCGCCACGTCGCGCGGGGCCTGTAGTTCAGCGGTTAGAACGGGCCGCTCATAACGGTTAGGTCGCAGGTTCGAATCCTGCCGGGCCCACCACGCGCGGCGCCGGCGCGCGGCCGCGCCTACGGCAGGCGGTCGAGATTGGCCACCCTGCCCCTCGGCACGCGGATCGAATCGACCATCTCCTGCACCTCGGCCGGCGCCGGCCGCGCCAGCAGGCCGGCCAGCACCATGGCGAGGACCGACGCCGGCACGCCGATGACGCCGATGGCGATGTTGTCGATGCCCCAGATCTGCGCCACCTCGCGGCCGCGCGCGGCGACGATGCGGATCTCGCCGAGCCAGCCCAGCGCCTCGCGCACCCACGGACCGTAGAACTCGGTGGCGATCAGCGTGAACATGCAGACGGTAAAACCGACGACAATGCCGGCGACGCCGGCAAACGGACCGCAGCGCTTCCACCAGATGCCGAGCACCAGCGGCGCGAACAGGCCGGAGGCGGCGATGGCGAAGGCCCACGCCACCAGGAACAGGATGTTGGCGCCCAGCGCGCCGGCGCCCCACGCCGCCATCGCCGCGACGAAAATCAGGAAGACGCGCGAGATGATCAGCCGGCGGCGCGCATCAGCGTTGGGATCGATCACCTTGTAGTAGATGTCGTGGCTGAGCGCGTTGGCGATCGCCAGCAGCAGGCCGTCGGCCGTCGACAGCGCCGCCGCCAACGCCCCGGCCGCCACCAGGCCGGTGATGACATAGGGCAGGCCGGCGATTTCCGGCGCTGCCAGGACCACGACCTCGGGCAGGATGTGGAATTCGCCGGCCTGCAGCACGCCGTCGCGGTTGACGTCGACCACCTGCACCCAGGGCGCGCCGCCGAACGGCGAGGGCAGCTGCCACAGCCGGATCCAGTCCGGCAGATCGGCGAAGTTGCGGCCGACGATGCTGTGATAGACCTCGAGCTTGGCGAAGGCGGCGTAGGCCGGCGCCATCAGGTAGAGCAGCACGACGAACAGCAGGCACCAGGCGACCGACGAGCGGGCGGCGCGCACCGTCGAGGTCGTCAGGTAGCGCATCAGGATGTGCGGCATGCTGGCCGTGCCGACCATCAACGCGAAGGTCCGCACGATGAAGTTGAGCACCACGTTGACGTCGGTGATGCCGTCGGCGGTGGCCAGCGCGGTGTGCGGCCGCGCCACGCCGATCGCCTGCTCGATGCGGCCGATTTCATGCAGCGTCTGGCCGTAGCTCAGCGGCGCGAACGGCCAGCCGGTGAGCTTGATCGACATCAGGGTGACCGGCACGAGATAGGCGACGATCAGCACGACGTACTGCGCCACCTGTGTCCAGGTCACCGCCCGCATGCCGCCCAGCAGCGAACAGACCAGCACGCCGGTGACGCCGGCGAACACCGCCAGCTCGAAGCGGAAGCCGAGGAAGCGCTGGGTGATGACGCCGATGCCGACGAGTTGCGCCACGATGTACAGGCACGAGGCAACCACCAGCACGATGACGCCCAGCAGCCGCGCCGCATGGCCGCCGTAGCGGGCGCCGAGGAAATCGGGAATGGTGTACTGGCCGAACTTGCGCAGGTAGGGCGCCAACAGCATGCCGACCAGCACGAAGCCGCCGGTCCAGCCCAGCACGAAGGCGAGCCCGTCATAGCCGCCGAGATAGAGCGTGCCGGCCAGGCCGAGGAACGACGCCGCGCTCATCCAGTCGGCGGCCGAGGCGATGCCGTTGTACAGCGCCGGCACGCGGCGGCCGGCGACGTAGTAGTCCTGGATGCTGCGGGTGTGGGCGCGGATGCCGATGAAGGCGTAGATCGCCACCGTCGGCATGACGATGACGTAGCCCAGCAGGCGGCGCTCGACGCCGGCCCATTCGAGCAGGCCCAGTCCCAGGACCAGCACCAGCAGACCGCCGCCATAGGCCGCGATCAGGCGGTGCGGCGTCAGCAGCGAGGCGCGATCGCCGTTCATGCCTGTCTGCCAAATGCTGCATCGGCGCGCCGCGCCGCCACATTGCGCCCCGGTTCTGGCGCTTCGCCCACCTTCACGTCCCCCGCTATCGCCTCGTTGCGCCGGCCGTTGTCCGGCGGCGGTATGGCCAGCTTGCTATGGCGGCGGGGCGGCGGCAACGACCGACATGAGGCGGGCGCGCCGCTGGCGCGGCGTTGCGTTATCGCGCGCCCGGTGTAACGGCCATCACCGCCGCCACCGCGCACAACAGCAGGGTCGTCCAGGCGGCGATCCAGGCGTGTGCCATGTAGACCTCGGCCAGCGCCGTGCCGATCATGCCCTGCAGCCGCTCGCGCGGCAGCGCCGGCGCGTCCTCGATCATCAGCCAAACCTCGGTGCGGCGGAAATTCCGCGTCGGCGCCGTGCGGCCGCGCCAGTACAGCACCACCGTCATCAGGGCCGCCAACGCGGCGCCCAGCCGGAAACAGATGTCCGGCTCGGCCGAAGCACCGACCATGGCCGAGAAGATGGCGATCAGCGCGAAGCCACAGCCGCGACGCACCGATACCTCGGCGTAGCGGCGGATGTCGTCGTAGTCCATCGAAGCCCCTGGGCGGGTACGGTATCGCCCCCGGCGGGCAGTATTGCCCACGCCGGTCCGGGCGGCCAGCCGCGGCCGGGCGACGCGCGATCAGATCGATGTGAACGCGTCGCCACCACGACCATCGGCGATCGCGGGCCGGCGGCTGGTCGGGTGCGACCGGACGACCACTTGCCGGCGCGCCGCGCCGCGCCTAGGGAGGCAGCCTGCTCCGGACGATCGCCGGCACGACGGCAATCCGCGCCGGCGGCGGCGCGACCGTCGACCCGCGACGGCGCTTCGGAGGAAGCACTCAATGACCATATTCCGCTCGGTCCGCGCGATCGGGCCCGTCACAGTCATGGTGGCGCTATCTGCCCTGACAGCCTGCGGCAAGTCGGGCGAACTGAACAAGGCGGCCTATGACGTCTGCCTGAAAGCCGCTCAGCAGGACAGCAAGATCGGCAAGGCGAGCTTTGCTCCGCTGGAGGGCGCCAACATCGTGGGCTCGACCGGCGAGGAAGAGATCCGCGTCAACATTCCCTACGAGCTGGAGGGCAAGAAGGGCCTGTTCCAGTGCATCGCCCAGAAGCAGCGCGACGGCAGCCTGAAGGTCGTGTTCTGAGGCAGTGCGACAGGCACATGAGCCAATAGCGCGGACTGGCACGCCACGGGCACACCGCCCCTCAAGCGGGCGAGACGTCGGCGCTCCCGGGTATCGCGGGGCCACCGTCGTGTTAGCGCAGCAGCCGCAGCAGCGCCGGCAACGACAGGATGATCACGCCCGCCAGCCAGACGGCCATCGGCAGGCCGGAGCCACGGCCACGCGCGCCCAGCCGTTCGGCCAGCGCCGCGGGCACGCCCGCGAACAGCAGCGTCGCCGACGAGACCAGCAGCGAGCTGAAGAACAGCACCCAGCCAACCGAGCGCGGGAAGACCTCGGGCATCAGAACGGTGGCGATCGGCACGGCAACGGCCAGAAACGGCGAGAACAGGCCGTTGAGCACGCTGATGGCAACCACGGCGAAGAACGGGAACTGCCGATCCATGGGTGCCGCCGTCGCTAGCCCGACGTGCCCGGCGCCGCGCGCGGCGTCAGCCCGAGGCTGTACATCAGCATGAAGAACGCGACGCGCAGCACGACGATCCAGAACGCCGCGACCGGCGGCAGGAACAGCGGCGGGATCGCCGACGGCGTGACGAACGCCACCGGCCGCATGATCCAGTCGGTCAGCCAGACGAACGACCGGTAAATATAGTTGCGGCTGTCGGGCGGCACGATGAACGACATCAGGAAGCGACCGAACAGCGCATAGAACACCAGCGAGAGCGCGTAGTTGGGAAGGTGGAAGTACCAGTAGCCCCACCACAGGTCCTTGCCGTCCACCGCCTACCTCGCCTCGCCCCGAAGACTCCGGCGACACGTCACGGCCGCCAGCCCTCTGTCCGCAGGATACATCAACTGCGGCAACCCCTCGAGATGCCGCCGCCCAAACGGACGCAGGGCCCGCGTTGCGGGCCCTGCGCGCCGGATCGCTGTGTCCGGGGTCTCTATCTCACGCCGTCGAACCGCCGAGCCGGACTTCGCCCTTGGGCGTGCGGATCGAGTCGACGAAGTCCTGCATCTCCCTGGACGGCGCGGGTGTCAGCAGGCTGACGATCCAGGTGACGACGAACGCCACCGGCAAGCCGAACACCGCCGAGGAGATGTTGCGGATGCCCCACCACAGATTGGTGCCGAACCACTCCTTGAACGTGTCCGGCGCGTAGCGGGTCATGATCAGGTAGAAGAGGCAGACACCGAAGCCGCTGACCATGCCGGCGACCGCGCCGGCACTGGTCGTACGCTTCCACCAGATGCCCAGCACCAGCGGCGCGAACAGCCCCGCCGCGGCCAGCGAGAAGGCCCACGCCACCATCTGGATGATGCCCGAGGGCCGCGTGCCGGCGACCGCCGCGGCGACGATGGCAACGCCGACCAGCAACACGCGCGCGACGATCAGCCGGCGGGCCGTCGAGGCCTTCGGGTCGATCATCTTGTAGTAGACGTCGTGGCTGAGCGCGTTGGCGATGGCCAGCAGCAGGCCGTCGGCGGTCGACAGCGCCGCCGCCAGGCCGCCAGCAGCGACCAGGCCCGACACGACGTAGGGCAGGCCGGCGATCTCCGGCATCGACAGGACGATGATGTCCTGGTTGATGACGAATTCCGCCAGCTGCAGGATGCCGTCGTTGTTGGCGTCCTTGATGGTCAGCAGGCCGCCGACCTGCGACCAGTTCTGCACCCACGCGGGCAGCGAGGCGATCGGCTGGCCGATGACATCGCGATACACTTCCAGCTTGGCGAAGGCAGCGTAGGCCGGCGCCGTGAAGTACAGCAGGAAGATGAAGAAGATCGACCACGCCACCGAGCTGCGCGCCTCGCGTACGCTGGGCGTCGTAAAGTAGCGCATCAGGATGTGCGGCAGCGACGCGGTGCCGATCATCAGGCACAGCACCAGGGCCCAGAAGTTATGGAACTCGGTCCAGCTGAACTTGCCGGCGGCATCGAGGAACGCGCCTGTATGCGCCTTCACAATGCCGAGCTTCTCCTCGAGCCCGGCGATCTCCTTAAGCGCCTGCCCGTAGGTGAATTCCGGAATCGGGACGCCATACCTCTGGGTCGACAGCCAGATCACCGGCACCAAGTACGAGATGATCAGGATGATGTACTGTGCCACCTGCGTCCACGTCACCGCCCGCATGCCGCCCAGCATCGAGCAAACCAGGATGCCCGCGAGGCCGACGAAGATGGCGACCTCGAACGGAATGCCGAGGAACCGAGAGGTGATGATGCCGATGCCGAAGGTCTGCGCCACAATGTAGGTGAATGAGGCGCAGAACAGCACGACGACGCCGACCAGCCGCGCCGCGGAGCTTTCGTAGCGCGTGCCCAGGAAGTCGGGCACGGTGAACTGTCCGAACTTGCGC
>JAHCJT010000283.1 GCA_026126245.1 Alphaproteobacteria bacterium | reverse complement strand
CGACGCGCCGCTGCGATGGCGCCGGCGATGCATGCTTGATCCACTGGTCCGCCGACTGATCGATCCGCCGCTCGATGGCATGGGTGCCTGGCTGGCGCGACGCGGCGTCGGCGCCGACGGGCTGACAGGACTTGGATTTGTCGTGGGACTGGGCGCTGTGCCGCTGCTGGCCGGGCAGCACTTCGCCTGGGCGCTGGCGGTCATCGTGGCCAATCGCCTGCTCGATGGACTTGACGGCGCGGTGGCGCGGCACACGGCGCTGACCGATTTCGGCGGCTATTTCGATATCGTGGCCGACATGGTGTTCTACGCCGCGGTTGTGCTCGGCTTCGCGCTGGCGGAGCCCGCCAACGCGCCGTGGGCGGCCCTGCTGCTGACCGGCTTCATGGGCACCGGATCGTCGTTTCTGGCGTGGGCCGCCATCGCCGCCAAGCGCGGCCAGTCGACGACCCGGCGCGGCCTCAAGTCGATCTACTACAGCGCCGGTCTGGTCGAGGGGACTGAGACCGTGGCCTTCTTCGTGGCGATGTGTCTGTGGCCGCGGCAGTTCGACTGGTTGGCCGCGGTCTTCGCCGCGCTGTGCCTGTGGACGACGCTGGCCCGCCTGCTGGCGGCGCGCGTCACCTTTCGCGACCGTTGAGCAGTTCAGCCGCCGAGCAGGCGCGCGGTCCAGCTTCCCGGCAGCGACATGGCAAACCACACGGCGGCCTTCATGGGCAACGGGAAGGCGATGCGGGCGCGATTGTGCGCCAGGCCGCGGCGGATGATCGCGGACGCGCGCTCCGCCGACATCATGAACGGCATGGGAAACGGATTGTCCCGCGTGATGGCGCTTTCGACGAAACCCGGACAGATGGCGCTCACACCGACGCCGTCCTTCTTGAGCTGGATGCGCAGGCTCTCGGCCAGCAGGCGCACCGCCGCCTTGCTGGCGCCGTAGCCGGGCGCGCGCGGCAGGCCGAAAAATCCGGCGAGCGAGCTGACGATGCCGATCTGTCCGGCGCGGCGCGAGCGCATCGCCGGCAACAGCGGCAGGATCGTGTTGAGCGTGCCGTCGAGGTTGATCGCCACGGTGCGACGCAGGGCCTCGCCGTCGCCAATGTCGCGGCCCCGCTCGAGGGCGACGCCGGCGTTGGCCAGCACGAGATCGATGCCACGGGCCGCGTCCTGCTTCTGCAACCAGTCTTGCAACTGCTCGCGTTCGGTGACGTCGATGCAGGCCGTCGCGACCTGCGCACCGCGGGCGCGGCAGTCCGCTGCCACGGCAGCCAGGCGCGCTTCGTCGCGGCCCAGTAGGGCCAGCCGCGTGTCCGTCCCGGCGTAGTCGCGCGCCAGCGCCGCGCCGATGCCGCTGGAGGCGCCGGTGATGACGATCGAGCCGAACCTCCTCACGCGCCACCGATCAGATCGCGCGGCCGGACAAAAGCCACGAGCTCGCCGCCTGCCGGTGAGATGTCTGCCCAGTCGTCGATCGCAAAACGCAGCCAAGCGACAGCGCCGGTCGGAAACTTGCTCCGCATCGACGCCAGGGCCGCTGGCGCGCCGGTGCCGGCAAGCGCGATGGCGATCTGTGCCAGGCCCTCGTTGTGGCCGATCAGCAGGGCGCACCGGACGCCCGGCTCGATCCGGCGGAAGCGCGCCAGCAGTTGCCCCGCTTCGGCAAGATACAGCTCGGGTTCCAAGGACGTCGGCGGTGGTGGCGCGTAGACGTCGAGGAACTCCGCCAGTGTCTCGCGCGTGCGGCGGGCGGGGGAGCACAGGATCATGTCGGGACGCGCATCCAGCCGACGCAGCTCGCGGGCAACGGCGGCCGCGGCGCGCCGTCCGCGGCCGTTCAGTGCCCGCTCGTGATCGCCTCTGTCCGGCGCGCTGGCGACGGCCTTGGCGTGTCGCATCAGCAGCAGGTCTTTCATGGCCGGTGTCCAATGCCCGGGCCGGATGCCCTGACTGCCCTTGCCGGGCTACGACGACCCGGGGCGCCCGCGACAAGCCGTGGCCGGGCGGTGCCCCGGCCCATGGCATGGGCCGGCGCTCCTGGGAATGGCCGCATCGCAGTCTCCCTGGTCAGTTCGAATCCGCAGGATATAGTAGGTTCATCGGGGCCAAACCGCCATTGCTTCGAATGGACGGCCCTGCTCGCCTGCGGTCTGTCATGACTTTGCCATCCCGGAAGAGGTAGTATGGCGGCGCCGCGCGGCTGCCGCGCGGGGAGAGCGAGGTCAGAGGTGAACGCGTCCGTTTCGCAGGCCGTGGTGGCACAGGGTGCCGCGGCGCCGGCGCCTGCAGCTACGCCCGATACCTTTTCATCGTTACGCTTCATCAACCGCGAGCTTTCGTGGCTGGCGTTCAATACGCGGGTGCTGGAGGAAGCCAGCAATCCCCACCATCCGCTGCTTGAGCGCGTGCGCTTCCTGTCGATCTCGGCCAACAACCTTGACGAGTTCTATATGGTGCGCGTCGCCGGTTTACGCGACATGCTGCCGACCCGCGCCAACCTGCTGTCGGACGACGGTCGAACGCCGTCCGAGCAGCTCGCCGCCATCCGCGATGCCGCCACCGAGCTGATGCGGACCCAGCAGGCCGCCTGGGAGGCGCTGCGCGTCGATCTGCGGCAGCACGACATCGCCGTGCTCGACGATACCGAGATCACCGAGTCCGAGCGCGCCTGGCTCAACGACTATTTCATCGAGCACGTCTTCCCGGTGCTGACGCCGCTGGCGGTCGACCCGGCGCATCCCTTTCCGTTCATCCAGAATCTCGGTTTTTGCGAGATCCTCCAGCTGCGCCGCGTGCAGGGCAAGCGCACCCTGATGGCGCTGCTGCCGCTGCCGCCACAGATCGACCGCTTCGTGCGCCTGCCGGGACCGGCGATCCGTTTCCTGCCGCTGGAAGAACTGATCCAACTGTTCCTCGACCGGCTGTTTCCCGGCCACGCCGTGGTGCATCGCGGCCGCTTCCGCGTCATACGCGACAGCGAGGTCGAGATCGCCGAGGAGGCCGAGGACCTCGTGCAGATCTACCAGTCGGCGCTCAAGCGCCGGCGGCGCGGCGAGGTGGTGTCGATTGCGATCAATGCCGACATGCCCGAGGCGCTGCGCGCCTTCCTGTTCGACCAGCTGGAAATCGCCAGCGGTTCGGTCGACGTCTTCGAGCTGGAACGCATCCTCAACATCGGCGACGTCTCGGCGCTGATCGTGGACGATCGGCCCGACCTGAAGTTCAAGCCCTACGAGCCGCGCTTTCCCGAGCGCATCCGCGACTTCGGTGGCGATTCCTTTGCCGCTATCCGCGCCAAGGACATCGTCGTGCACCATCCCTATGAGAGCTTCGACGTCGTGGTGCAGTTCCTGCGACAGGCGACGCGCGATCCGCAGGTGATCGCCATCAAGCAGACGCTCTATCGCACCAGCAAGGACTCGCCGATCGTCAAGGCGCTGATCGAGGCGGCCGAGGCGGGCAAGACGGTCACGGCGCTGGTCGAACTGAAGGCGCGTTTCGACGAGGAAGCCAATATCCGCTGGGCCCAGGACATGGAGCGGGCCGGCGTGCAGGTGGTGTACGGCTTCATCGACCTGAAGACGCACGCCAAGGTTTCGATGGTGGTGCGCCGCGAGGGCGGCGGCACCCGCACCTACGTGCATTTCGGCACCGGCAACTATCATCCGGTGACGGCCCGCATCTATACCGACGTGTCGTTCTTCACCTGCGATCCGGCGATGGGCCGCGATGCGGCGCGGCTGTTCAACTACATGACCGGCTACGCCCAGCCCGAGAAGATGGAGAAGATCGCCGTCTCGCCGGTCATGCTGCGCGACACCCTGATGCACCTGATCGAGCGCGAGATCGGATTTGCCAAGGCGGGCAAGCCGGCGGCGATCTGGGCCAAGATGAACTCGCTGGTCGACGCGCGCATCATCGACGCGCTGTACAGCGCCTCGCAGGCCGGCGTGCAGGTCGACCTCGTGGTGCGCGGCATCTGCTGCCTGCGGCCGGGCGTGAAGGGGTTGAGCGACAACATCCGCGTCAAGAGCATCATCGGCCGCTTTCTTGAGCATTGCCGCATCGTGTGTTTCGGCAACGGACACCGGCTGCCGTCGCGGCACGCCAGCGTTTTCATCTCTTCTGCCGACTGGATGCCGCGCAATCTCGACCGGCGCGTCGAGGTGCTGATCCCGATCGAGAACCCGACGGTGCACCAGCAGATCCTCGAGCAGATCATGGTCGCCAACCTGAAGGACGAGGCGCAGTCCTGGGACCTCGGTCCGGACGGCCGCTATGCGCGCCGGCCGACTCCGGCCGATGCCTTCAGTGCCCACACCTACTTCATGACCAATCCGTCATTGTCGGGTCGCGGCAGCGCGCTCAAGGCGGCGTCCGGCGCCGTGCCAAGGCTGGTGCTCGACCCGGGCTGACGCCGCCGGGCGGCAAGGTCGGTCGAACCGTCTCAGGCAGTCTCCGGCAGCGGCCCGACATAGCGCGCCCGGGGGCGGATGATGTGGTCGCTGGCGCGCTGCTCGAGCATGTGCGCGATCCAGCCGACCGACCGGCCGAGCAGGAACAGCGCCAGTGCCGCACCCTTGGGCAGGGCACAGGCGCGCTCGATGGCGACCAGCGCCACGTCGATGGTTGGCGGCTCGCCGAGCACCTTCGCGCCGGCCTCGACCATGCGCCGCGCCAGGCGCGTTTCGGGCCGGTCTCCGACCCGGTGATACAGCCGCTCGAGCAGGAAGCGGGCGCGCACGTCGCCGGACGGATAGAGGCGATGGCCGAATCCCGGCACCCGCGCGCCGCTCTGGATGCGCTCGACCAGCGCCGCCTCGATGTCGGGCACGTCGTGCAGTGTGGCGAACAGCTCGCTGACTCGCCGCGTCATGCCGCCATGGTAGGGCCCCTGCAGCACGGCCAGGCCGGCAATGACCGCGCCCCAGGGCGTGACGCCGGTCGAGGCCGCGATGCGCACGGCGAAGGTCGAGGCATTGAGTTCGTGGTCGGCGCTCAGCACCAGCGCGGCGCGCGCCAGATCGGCGCCATGCGCGTCCAGTTGCCAGGCCTCGGCCAGTTGCTCGTGCAGCGGTGCGGCACTGGGCGGCCGGCCGGAGATCGCGCTGGCCAGCAGGCGCACGACGCGGGCGCCGGCGATGGCCGTTGCCAGCGGATCGCGCGCGAAGGCGCGGGTGTCGCTGGCCGCCGCCACCGGCAGCACCACCAGGCAACGATCGATCGGCGGGAACAGCGCCGCGCCGGGCCAGATGCTGCGCAGCGCGGCGCCGACCACGGGAATGCTCTCGGGGGCCGCGAACGGGTCGGCGGGGACGTTCCAGAGCAGCCGGGCCACGGCCTCCAGCCCCGCGTGCTCGGCCAGTCGGCAGGCATCCTGGCCGCGGTAGAGCAGCCGGTCGGCCTCGATCAGGGTCAGTCCCGACTCGAGGACCGGTGTGCCGAAATGCAGCGCCTGGCCGGCGACGGCCTCGGCGCCGCGACCGCGCGCCTTGCGCTCGGCCAGGGCGGCGATGTCCTCGGCCCGGTAGCGCCGGCCGCGGCCGGAAGCGGCGTCCTCGGAGCGGACCAGCCCGCGGCTGACATAGGCGTAGAGCGTCTGGCGGTTGACGCCCAGCGTCGCCGCGGCCTGCGCCGCCGTCATCAATACTTGATCCTTCATGTCAATATATTGATCAA
>JAHCJT010000282.1 GCA_026126245.1 Alphaproteobacteria bacterium | reverse complement strand
CGCCCGCTGGCTCAGTACGACGCCCTTCGGCCGGCCGGTGCTGCCCGACGTATAGATGATGAACGCCGGTGCGTCGGGCCGGTGCGCAACGTCGGGCAGCGCCGGCACCGGCATATCGGTCCGCACTGCATCGTCGATCGTCAGCACGTTCAAATCGGCAGGCAGCGACAACCCGTCCCGCGCGTCAGCCGCCGACGCAATCACCGCCCCCACGCCAGCATCCCGGATGATCTCGGCATTGCGGTCCGCCGGAAAATTGCGGTCGAGCATGACGCACGGGCGTCCCGCCGCCACGCAGGCAAGCACGGCGATCTGATAGCGGGCATCATTGGGCAACAGCACGCCGACAGGCCCGTGCCCGCCCGCGGCGCCGTCCATCATGCAGGCCAGTCGGCACACGCCGGCCCACATGTCACCGTAGCTCAGCTGCCGTTCGCCATCGTCGCTGGCGGTCCGGTCGGCAAATCGCCGCACCGTCTCGCGCAACAGCTCGATTGCCGACCGATCGGAGCGCTCGGCCGCGAAGTGACTGAAAGCAACCGCCTGCGGTCCGTTCTGATCCAGCGCCGGCGGCTGAAGGTCGAGCCAGGGAAACGCAGTTGCCGGGACTGTCGTCATGCTGCCTCACGCGCGCGCCGGGCCACGGTAGCCCCCCGGCGACACAACCAAACCTGATCGGCATCGCACCGTGGCGCGGACGGCATTGCCGCCTCTGTCGTCACGGGATCGCGCCGCGTACGTCGCAGCGATACGCCGCCGGGCAGGCGTCATGACGGGGTCGCCCCTACGCCCGCGGCCGAGATCCAGCCCGGATAGCCGCTGCCGCCGTTAAACGGTGGCGCCACGCGCCCGCCGCGGCTGTCGTCCGCTCGCGCCGCGCCGACGGCCAGCACGAGCAGCCCGAGCATGACCAGCGCCATCAGCGTGCCACGCGGCAGGCGGGCGGTTGTTCGGCGGATCTTCTTGGTAAAGCGGGCCAAGACACGTCACCGGGCCGGGATCTGCGCGCAGGTGAAGCGCATCAGTCGACCTCCGCCCGGCCTCGCCGTCCACACGTCATCCAACGCTTGCCGCGCGGACAGTGCGCTTCGGCAACCCTTCGCCGTCGTATCCATCGGTAGACCCATCCCCGGACTGACACCGGACGTCCCCGCTTCGACAATCCGTGGAGCCGTGGCCGCCTCGCCTGTGCGCGGTACAACCGCGCGGCGTTGCCCGTACATGCTTGACACGGTCGTCGAACGAAGCCGGTCCGGTTCTCGAATTTGACCGCCTAGGAAATCCGCTTCGTGCTATCGACTGACGCCACTACGCCTACCAACTCGCCCAGCTGCCGCGATCCCCGCGCGGCGACCGACCAAGAACGCCTAAATTCTTTGGGGCAACGGTATGAAGGCGACCCGTCAGCGTCAAAACGTCTGTATGCGCTTGAAATCGCACACTTTTATTTTTATCCACAATTCATGTTACAGGTAAGAAATGCGAGTTTTTTCGCTACTTACGAGATAGTCAGCATCCAATTCTAAAGTGGAACTGGAAGTGAACTATTAGTCTGACAAGCCCGCTCGTCCGTGGACCAGGCACGGCCCGGGAGGAATGCCGTCGGACCGATCCGTGGCAAGGATCTGCGCCGCAAGACCGCGGCTTGTTCGCGTGGCTCTCTGGTACCGGGCCCAATGGTCGCGCCCATCGCTTGCGGCCAATCCATGGCGCAACCGACGTCGCGAACGCTGGCAACCTTGCGCAAATGCGGGACCCGCCTAGTAGGTGCCGAAGGTACCGATGGCCGCGAAGTAGCCGAGGATCACCGCCAGCACCATGGCGCCCCAGCCAATCCGTCCCTCGCCCTGCGGCGCGTCGTTCATCTGGCGCCGGTTGCGCTTCCCCCGCGCCGCGGGCTGTCGCGCGCCGCGCCCGGGCAGACGCTGATAGAAGCCCGTCGCCACCGTGAGGGTGCAGGCCAGCAGGATCAGGAAAAACACCAGCCGCAGCACCACGCTGCCGAGCAGGTCCAACCACGACGCCTGGGAGTCAATCCAGCGGTCGGCTGCGTCGAGGTCGATGCCCAGCAGCATCAGCACGCCGGCGACCACCAGAAAGACGAGGAACAGAAACAGGTAGAGCGCCGACGCGCCGCTGCCCGGCCGCAACCCCTCGCCGACGTCAACCCAGCTGGCGCGCGAGATCCGCCATAGTCCGCCCAGCAGGCCCGCAATCCACCGCATCCGGCACGCCCCGCCACGATCCGATCAGCCGATTCATATGCCCTTGCAACTCTATCGCATCGCGCCGCCCGATTGGAGGCGGACGCACGCTATGCGTGTCGGCCGCCAGCCGGTCGTCGAAGCTGCCCCGCGGATGCGGTAGTCTCACGCTCCGCCTGATCGCAGCCTGCTGTTCGCTCGTGACGGCCACCCGGGGTCGTTCGGGATTGTGCCCGACATCGAGACCCGCAGCCGCACGGTTCGACCGGGTGTCGGCGATACTCCTCCTGCCAAGGATCTGCCATGCCATCCCCATCGATCGCAGTTTCACCGGCCGGCTTGCGGATCGGCGTTCTGGGACTGGGCAATATCGGTCGGGCGGTCGCCGACAATCTGACCGCCGCAGGGTTCACCGTTACCTCGGTGCGCAGGCCGAGCACGGCCGACTTTCCCAGACTGACTGAAACCGCCGCCGATCTGGCGCGAACCAGCGATATCGTCATCGCCGCGCTGGCGACGGAGTCGGCGATGCGATCCGCCTATCTGGCGCCCGACGGCCTGATCGGCGGCGCGCATGCCGGCTTGTGCGTGATTGATCTCGGCACGTTCCCGGTGGAGCTCAAGCAGGAACTCGCCGACCGCTTGGCGACGACGGGCGCGGCGATGCTCGACAGTCCGATCAGCGGCACGCCGCCGGTGGTCCGCGACGGGCGCGGCGTGCTTTTTGTCAGCGGCGATGCCGAGGCGATCGCCCGCTGCCAGCCGATCCTCGACGCCATCGCGCCGGTCAATCACCACGTCGGCAAGTTCGGTGCCGGCATGGCGGTGAAGCTCGCCGCCAATCTTCTGGTCATCATCGACACGATGGCCACCGCTCATGCCGTCCTGCTGGGCACCCGGTCGGGCATCGATCCGCAGATGCTCATCACGGCGATCGGCTCGAGTTTCGCCGGCACCCCGGTGTTTCGCCAGCGGGCACCCCTCATGGCGGAGCGCCGCTATCGGCCCGCGGCCGGCCCATCGCATGTCATGGCCAAGGACCTGGGCTATATCGACGCGGCCTGCCGGCGTCTCGGTATCGCGGCGCCGCTGCTTGCGCCCACGATGCAGTGGTTCGACCGATTGATCGATGCCGGTCGCGGCAACGATGAAGGCGCCGCCATCTTCGAGCTGCTCGAGGCGGCCTCGACACCGGCGCCATGAACGCGGCGCCCAATGCCCGACCTCGACCCAACCTCGCCGCGGTCCGGCGTCGTCGCCCGCGCGGGTCCGCCCGCGCGTCCACCACAGTGCTGCGCCGACAAACCGGTTGAGAGCGAAACGCGCCTTCATCACGCGCACAATCGCACGCGCAACGGCCTTCCGCAGGCCGGACGGCGCCTCTTGCAGGCCAAGACGGATTGGCGACAATTCCCGGCATGACCCGCTCGAGTCCCGCCTCTGACACCCGCCCCGTCGAAACCCAGACGTCGTATGACGCCATCGTCGTCGGCGCCGGCTTCGCCGGCCTTTACGCGCTGTACTGCCTGCGCCGCATGGGCTTCTCGGCCCGCGCCTTCGAGGCCGGCGGCGACGTCGGCGTCACATGGTACTGGAACCGCTACCCCGGCGCGCGCTGCGACGTCGAGAGCCTGCAGTACTCCTATTCCTTCTCCGAAGAGCTCGACCAGGAATGGCGCTGGACGGAGAAATATGCGCCGCAGCCCGAAATCCTGGCCTACGCCAACCACGTCGCCGAGCGCTTCGACCTGCGCCGCGACATCCGCTTCGACACCCGCGTGACCGCCGCCACGTTCGACGACAAGGAGGCGACCTGGACGATCGAGACCGACCGCGGCGACCGCGTCGCGGCACGGTTCTGCCTCATGGCCGTCGGCTGCCTGTCGGCCGCCAATCGCCCGCCGTTTGACGGCATGGCCGACTTCAAGGGAGCGATCTACCACACCGGCGAATGGCCGCACGACGGAGTCGATTTCACCGGGCTGCGCGTCGGCGTGATCGGCACCGGCTCCTCGGCGATCCAGTCGATTCCCATCATCGCCGAGCAGGCCAAGACGCTCACCGTCTTTCAGCGGACACCGAACTATTCCGTGCCGGCCCACAACGCGCCGCTCGATCCCGCCTACGAGCGCTCGGTGAAGGCAGACTATCCGGCGTTTCGTGCCAGGGCGCGTTCGCGCCCCACCGGGTTCTATTTCCCGTTCAACGCCGAACCGGCGCTCAAGGCGACGCCGCAGGAGCGGCAGCGCCAGTACGAGCAATTCTGGGCACGCGGCGGCCTGCCCTTTCTCGGCGCCTACGGCGACCTGCTGTTCGACAAGAAGGCGAACGACACGATCGCCGACTTCGCGCGCGCCAAAATCCGTAGCATCGTCAAGGACCCGGCAACCGCCGAGCTGCTGTGCCCCGACAACGTGTTCGGCTGCAAGCGCCTGTGCGTCGACACCGGCTACTTCGACACGTTCAACAAGCCGCACGTCAAGCTGGTCGATGTATCGAAGACTCCGATCGAACGCTTCACCGCCGACGGCATCGTCGTGGCGGGCACGCTCCATCCGCTCGACGCCGTGGTCTGCGCCACCGGCTTCGCCGCCATGACCGGCTCGTTCGACAAGATCCGCATTACCGGCCGCGCCGGCCTGACGCTTGCCGAGAAGTGGCGGGCGGGCCCGCGCACCTACCTCGGTCTCGCGTCGGCCGGCTTCCCGAACCTGTTCATGATCACCGGCCCGGGCAGCCCCTCGGTGCTCGCCAGCATGATCCAGTCGATCGAGCAACATGTCGACTGGATGGTCGATTGCATGGCGCACATGCGCGACGTCGGCGCCCGCACCGTCGAGCCGCTGGTCGACGACGAGGACAAGTGGGTCGAGCATGTCAACGAGGTGGCGCAGGTGTCGCTGCGGTCGACCTGCAGCTCGTGGTATGTCGGCGCCAACGTGCCCGGCCGGCCACGCGTGTTCATGCCGTATATCGGCGGCTTTCCGGTCTATGTGACAAAATGCAACGAGGTGATGGACGCGGGCTACCAGGGCTTCGTCTTCGATGGCGCGCGTGCCAGCAACACGCCACCGCAGATCCGCCTGACGCAACGCTGGCACGTGCCGATCGACAGCGACGTGATCTCGCCCGCCATGCTCGCCGCAAGGCGCGTGCCGGTGGTTTGAGGTCGCGGCCGGCGCCGGCGACCGACAGGGAGACATCGCCATGAGCCGTTTGTTCGGCGAGTTGCGCCAGATCGGGATTGTCGTTCGGGATATCGAGGCCGCGATGAAGCACTGGGTCGACGTCTGCGGCGTCGGACCGTGGTTCTACGTCGATCGCCTGGCCGTCACCGAGTTCACCTATCGCGGTGCCCGCCACGACGGCATCCATCTGTCGATCGCGCTCGCCAACTCGGGCGAGGTGCAACTCGAGCTGATCGAGCAGCGCTGCCGCACCCCCAGCATGTACCAGGACTTCCTCGCCGCGGGGCATGAGGGCATGCAGCACTGGTCGAGCTGGCCCACCGACTACGACGCCCGCCTCGCCCATGCGCTGGCCAACGGCTACAGCATCGGTCAGCAGGGCGACAGCCC
>JAHCJT010000281.1 GCA_026126245.1 Alphaproteobacteria bacterium | reverse complement strand
ACCTGATGAAGCAGGCCGCCAGCCTGCGCAATCTCGAGGTGCCGCTGCTGCTGCCGGGCATCAAGATCAACACCAGCGCGACAGACTTCTATCCCATCCAGGCCGTGCGCCTGCAGCGCTTCAAGGGCGAGACCTGGGAACTGTTCGGCGACGTGCTGTCGAACGAAAGCTCATAGGCATCGGCGCCGCACGACGGACAGACCTCTCCTCGGCGGGGAGAGGTCGACGCGCGCAGCGTGGCGGGTGAGGCGGCGCGCTACGGCGTCATCGTGGGCGGGCGCCGGCGCGGGCCCTGGGCGAAGCGCCACTCCTCGAACGCCAGCCGGCCGTCCTTGTCGGCATCGCGGCGCGCGAAGCGCGCCTCGTCGACGGCCAGCCATTCGGCGCGGCTGATGGCGCCGTCCTTGTCGCTGTCCAGCCGTTGCACCAGCCGCTCGGCGCGGGTCCGGCGCCGCTCCTCGCTGGTCGCACCGGCCGCCGCCGGCGGCGTGCCCTCGCGGCGGCTGTTGACGTCGCCCGGCGCACGCCGGCTGCCCTGACTGCGGCGGCCCTGCGCCAGCTCGTCGGCCGTCAGCTTGCCGTCCTTGTTGGCGTCGAGGCGCTCGAAGACCGCCAGGCGCGCCGCCTTCGACTCGTCGCGGTCGATGAAACCGTCCTTGTTGAGATCGAGGCGGTCGAACAGCGCGTGCTGCCGCGCCGTGCGGTCGGGCCGGCCGGTGCGCGCCGGCGTCTCGTCGGCCAGGGCGGGCAGTGCCGCAAGCGTGGTGGTGGCCAGCAGCAGCGCGGCCAGCGGGCGGAACGTGATCATGGCAAGGGCTCTCCTGGGGCGCGGCGGTGTTTCGGCCGGCCGCTGTGGTTGAAGTGCGGTACGCGGACAGGCGGCCTGGCATCCCCCGGCTGCACGTTTTTCTTTGCCGGCCGATATGGTTAGGTACTGGTCGAAATCATGGCGCCGCGAATCAGGCGAGAATACGGCGCACTTATGCAACTTATAGGAGTGGCCTATGGCGGCCTATGACTACGACCTGTTCGTCATCGGTGCCGGCTCGGGCGGCGTGCGCGCCAGCCGGATCGCCGCCGGCCACGGCGCGCGCGTCGGCATCTGCGAGGACGACCTGGTGGGCGGCACCTGCGTGATCCGCGGCTGCGTGCCCAAGAAGCTGCTGGTCTACGGCTCGCACGTGGCGGAGGAGGTCGAGGACGCGGCCGCCTATGGCTGGACCGTGCCGCATCCCAGCTTCGACTGGGCCACGCTGCGCGACAACGTGCAGAAGGAGGTCATGCGCCTGAACGGCGTCTACAAGAGCCTGCTGAAGGGCGCCGGCGTCGAGCTGGTGGTCGGCCGCGGCCGGCTGATGGACGCGCACACCGTGGCGGTCGGCGAGCGCATCGTCACCGCCGAGACGATCCTGATCGCCACCGGTGCCCGCCCGTGGCGGCCCGACGTGCCGGGCGCCGAGCTGGCGATCGTGTCCGACGACGCCTTCCACCTGCCGGCGCTGCCGAAACGCGTGGTGATCGTCGGCGGCGGCTACATCGCCGTCGAGTTCGCCGGCGTCTTCAACGGCCTGGGATCGGAGGTCACCGTCGTGCCGCGCCGCGAGCTGGTGCTGCGCGGCTTCGACGAGGAGTGCCGCAAGGCGGTGCAGGACGGCATGGCGGCCAAGGGCGTCAGGTTCCGCACCGGCGCGCAGATCGCGAAGCTGGAGCGCAAGGGCGCGGCGATCCTCGCCACCTTGCAGGACGGCGCCACCCTGGAGGCCGACATCGTGATGTACGCCACCGGCCGCAGCCCCAACGTCGCCGGGCTGGGGCTGGACAAGCTCGGCGTGCATCTCGACAAGGCCGGCGCCATTGCCGTCGACGAGTGGTCGCGCACGACGGTGGCCAGCATCTACGCCATCGGCGACGTCACCAACCGGCTGAACCTGACGCCGGTGGCGATCATGGAAGGCCATTGCTTCGCCGACACCGTGTACGGCAAGCGGCCGCGCAAGGCCGATCACCACGACGTGCCCTCGGCGGTGTTCAGCCAGCCGCAGCTCTCGACCGTCGGGCTGAGCGAGGAGCAGGCGCGGCGCATCTATGCCAACCTGCACATCTACGCCTCGAGCTTCCGGCCGATGAAGTACACGCTGTCGGGCCGCGAGCAGCGCACCTTCATGAAGCTGGTGGTCGACGCCGCCTCCGACCGCGTCGTGGGCGTGCACATGGTGGGCGACGATGCCGCCGAGCTGGTCCAGGGCATCGCGATCGCGATCAAGGCCGGTGCCACCAAGGCGATCTTCGACGCCACCGTCGGCATCCACCCCACCGCCGGCGAGGAGTTCGTCACCATGCGCACGCGCCGCCCCGACCCGGCCCCGACGGCGCAGGCGGCGCAGTAGATCCTGACCTTTCAAGGATGCGCAGCGCTATCGCCTATGGTCACGCACACCCTCATCCTGAGGAGCCGGCGCAGCCGGCGTCTCGAAGGATGGGCGACAGTCTCCTGCGATCGTTCCAGCTATTGTCGCAGGGCGCGTACGGTTGCCCATCCTTCGAGACGGCCGCTTCGCGGCCTCCTCAGGATGAGGCGCAGGGCGAGCCGAAGGACGCGGCCTCCTCACGGTGAGGTCTGTACGAATGCAACAGCCTTGCCCTCGAGCGGCAGAGGGCAACGCAACAACGGGAGCACGACGCCATGGCCTTCGATACGGCAGCAACGGTGGAGGCGTTCTGGCAGGCGCGGCAGCGGCGCGAGTATTTCCCGCGCGCCTGGTTCGATCGGCTGAAACTCGACGAGGCCTACCAGGTCCAACTCGGGCTGATCGACCGGCGCGTCGCCGCCGGCGAACGCCAGATCGGCTGGAAGGTCGGCCTGACCGCCAAGGCGATCCAGGAGCAGTTCGGCTTCCACGAACCGGTGTTCGGCTGCATCCTTGAGAGCGTGCCCAGCGGCAGCGCGCTGCGGTCCGCCGACCTGATCGCGCCGGGATTCGAGAGCGAACTGTGCCTGCGGATGGCGCAAGGCCTGTCGGGTGCGGTCACGATGGCGCAGGCGCGGGCCGCGGTCGCCAGCGTGCAGCCGGCGCTGGAGATCATCGAAACCCGCGGCGACCTCAGCGCCCAGATCGCGCTGGCGCTGGCCGACAATGCGCAGCAGAAAACCGTGGTGCTCGGCGACCCGGTGCCGCTGGCCGACAAGCGGCTCGACACGGTGGCCTGCCGCGTTGAGCAGAACGGCAAGATGGTGGCCGAGGGCACCGGTGCGGCCGTGCTGGGCGATCCGCTGAACTCGGTGGTGTGGCTGGCCGGCAAGCTGGCCCAGTTCGGCCGCGCCATCCGCGCCGGCGACATCATCATGACCGGTTCGTTCGTGCGGCAGTTCCCGCTGAACGCCGGCGACGCGGTGCACGTGGCCTTCGCCGGCATCGGCGATGTCGCGGTGCGCGTCACGTAGTCTCCGTCACTCCCGCGAGCGGGAGCGGGACCTCACCACGCCACGGGGTCTTGCGCTGAGCCCAGGACGACAACGTCGTCGCCGAACGCCATCGATGACAACCGTTTGCCGCCCGGGTCGTGTTCCACCTTGAGCCGAAGCGCGGCAGAGTCGACGTCCGGTTTTCAACGGGCGTCGGGGCCGGCAATCGCGCCTAGTCGAGTTGAAAATAGAGAAACCCGCTGAAACCGATCACCGTCAGGCCGATGCCGACGTATCTGACGAGACGCGTCGCCCCCTGGTAGAGCGACTGCTGATGGCGCTGCGAGGCGCGCTCCGCGCGCGACATGGTCTGCTTGGCATGGGCCTGTGCGGCGAAGAGGCCGGCGCTTCCATCCGACTCCAGTTCGACCTGCGCGCAGATGAACAACAGGAGCAGGCCCAGGAATCCGACACCGAAGAACCCGAACAGATGGATGAGCACATAGGCGGAAAGGGCCGCGATCAGCCACCCGACGGCGGCGATCGCGAGGACAACGACTCTACCGGACATCGGTCCTGCCCTGGCGCCGCCATGAGTGTCGCCCGCCGACGGCGATCACCACGCCACCGGGTAGTTGGCGAAGCCGCGGAAGCGGGCGCGGCCGCCGCGCACCGGCGGGCCGTCGCGGCGGACGTGCGGGAAGCGGCGGATGAACTGCTCGATGGCGATGCTGCCTTCCATGCGCGCCAAGGTCGCGCCGAGGCAGATATGCGCGCCCGAGCCGAAGGCGAGGTGGCGGTTGGGCGTGCGCGCGATGTCGAAGCGGTCGGGGTCGGCGAACTCGGCCGGGTCGCGGTTGGCGGCGCCGATGCCGATATGGATGTAGGTGCCGGCCGCCAGCTTCTCGCCGCCGATCTCGGCGTCGGCCGTCAGCCGGCGGTTGCCGAGCTGGTTGGAGCTTTCGAAACGCAGGCCTTCCTCGACGGCGCTGCGGATCAGCGACGCATCCGCCTGCAGCCGCGCCAGCTGGTCGGGGAAGCGCAGCAGCGCATCGATGGTGTTGCCGATCAGGTTGGTGGTGGTCTCATGCCCGGCGTTGAGCAGGAAGATGCAGTTCTGCACCAGCTCCTCGTGCATCAGCCGCTCGCCATCGACCTCGCCGTGGATCAGGGTGCCCAGCACGTCGTTGTCGTCGGCCGGCCGCTTGCGCCGCTCGGCGATCAGCCCGTCGAGATAGGCGGAGAACTCGCTCACCGCATCGTTGCCCAGCTGCTGCCGCTCGGCCGACACCACCGGCTCCAGCGCCCCCAGGATGGCCAGCGAATAGCGGCGGAACGGGCCGCGCTCGGCGCGCGGCACGCCCAGCATGTCGCAGATCACCTCGACCGGCAGGGCGAAGGCGAAATCCTCGACCACGTCCATGCGGCCGCGCTCGGCGGCGCGGTCGAGCAGCTGGTCGACGATCGTCGCGATCCTCGGCTCCAGCGCGCGCAACGCGCGCGGCGTGAAGGCGGCCGCCAGCAGCTTGCGCACGCGGGTGTGCAGCGGCGCGTCGTTGAACACCAGGCTGGTGGTGTGGTGGCGGTAGAGCGGCGTGCCGACGCCGAACTTGGGGCCGAACTCGGCCTTCTTGTCGGAACTCATGCGCTGATCGCGGTAGCACACCAGCGCGTCGGCGTAGCGGCTGACGAACACGCTGCCGTCGGGCAGCCGCTTGAGCGGCGCGAAGCGGCGCAGCGCGTGGTAGCGCGGGAAGGGATCGTCGAGGAAACCGCGGTCGAGCTTTGCCAGGTCGAATGACGCGGCGAAGTCCCGCGCCTCAGCCTCGGGCAGCTCGATCAGTCCGGGCGGCGTCAAGACATCCATGCCTCAATCCCTCCCGTCATCCTGGGCGCAGCGAAGACCGGCGGGTACCGTCGCGCAAGTCTTGCGCTTCTAGGCGTCTCAGAACCTGTCCTCCGCCAGCGCGAACACCGTCTTGCCGGCGCTCTTCAGCGGGCCCAGCAGGGCGAGCGCCGGCGGCAGGATGACCTCGGCGTAGAAGCGCGCGGTCAGCACCTTGGCCTCGTTGAAGGCCGGATCGCCCTCGCGCGCCGCCAGCCGGCGGTGCGCCACCAGCGCGCCCTTGGCCAGCAGCCAGCCGGCCAGCGCCGTGGCCGCCAGCCGCAGGAACGGCATCGAGCCGGCCAGCGCCGCGCCGACATCGGCCTTGCCGGTCTCGGCCACCCAGGCGGTGGCGTCGTCGAGCGCGTCGGAAGCCGCGGTCATCGCCGCCGCCAGCACCGCCATGTCGTCGCCCTCCAGCAGCGACAGCTCCGGTGCCAGCGCGCGCATCTCGGCGGCCAGCCCGCGCAGGGTCTCGCCGCCGTCCTTGGCCACCTTGCGGCCCACC
>JAHCJT010000280.1 GCA_026126245.1 Alphaproteobacteria bacterium | reverse complement strand
TGATCGGAGAACGCAAGCTCTCCGACATCGAGCAGGGCGGCGAGGTCCGCGTCCCGCGCAAGGATGTATCCGAGCCATCGTTCGGATTCGGCCGGGGCGGCGACCGGGAGCGGGTGTTCCCGGGCAACCGGGAGTACACGAAGGGTGACCGCATCCCGCGCGGCGGCGAGTCGGGCGGCGGCGGCAACCGGCAGGCGCAGACCGAGGCCCTGAAGCGCTCGCTGATCGAGGGTCTGAGCCTCGAGAAGTCGCAGATCGAGGAGCTCGACCGGATCTTCGCGCAAAGCGGCGCCGAAATGCGCGCACTCGTTGTCGGCGGCGCATCGCCCGAGGAGCGCCGCGCCAAGTTTCGCCAGATCCGTGAAGCCGCGGCCAAGCGCATCGAGGCGATGCTCAACGACGAGCAGAAGCGCAAGTATGCCGAGATGCGGGCCGCGCAGGCCGGTGGCACGCCGGGCGAGCTGCATGTCGTGGGATCCGACGGCCAGCCGAAGACGGTGCGCGTGCGCGTCGGCGTGACCGACGGCACCACCAGCGAAGTCATCACCCGGGAACTGAAGCCGGGCGACGAGGTCATTGTCGGCGGCGGTCCGCGCAACGCGCCGGCATCGGATGCGGCGCCGCGGCTGCGCTTCTGAGGCGACAGCCGTGGACGACGCGCCGCTGATCGAGACGCGCGAACTGGCCAAGACCTATGTCATGGGCGACCAGCGGGTGCGGGCGTTGCGCCGGGTGACGCTGAGCATCGCGCGCGGCGAGTTCGTTGCCGTCATGGGACCGTCGGGGTCGGGCAAGTCGACGTTCATGAACCTGATCGGCTGTCTCGACACGCCGACCAAGGGCGAGTACCGGATCGACGGCGAGTCGGTCGGCGGCCTGAGCCCGGACCGGCTGGCCGAACTGCGCAATCGCAAGATCGGCTTCGTCTTCCAGTCGTTCAACCTGCTGCCGCGCGCCACGGCGCTGGCCAATGTCAGCCTGCCGATGCTCTACGCCGGGGCCGATCGGGCGACGCGCGCGGCGCGGGCGCAGCGGGCGCTGGATGTGGTCGGTCTGTCGGCACGCATGGACCACCGTCCCTCGCAGCTCTCCGGCGGTCAGCAGCAGCGTGTCGCCATCGCGCGGGCGCTGGTCAACGCGCCGGCGCTGCTGCTGGCCGACGAGCCGACCGGTGCGCTCGATACCCGCACCAGCCTCGAGATCATGGCCCTGTTCCAGAGCCTGAACAAAGAAGGCCAGACGGTGGTCGTGGTCACGCACGAACCCGACGTGGCGGAGTTCGCCGGTCGCGTCGTGCGCTTTCGCGACGGCAAGGTCGTCGACGACCGCCGACAGACGCCGCGCGACGCGGCGACCCAGCTGGCCGCGCTGGGCGCCGAGCAGGCCGAGGAGGCGGCGTGAGCCCGGTCGAGGCCCTGCGGTCGGCGCTCGATGCGCTACGCGCCAACGTCCTGCGCAGCGCGCTTACCATGCTGGGCATCATCATCGGCGTGACGGCGGTGATCGTCATGGTAGCGGTCGGCTCGGGTGCGCGCGCCAAGGTGATGCAGCAGATCCAGAGCCTGGGCTCCAACCTGATCATCGTCGTATCCGGCAGCATGACGTCGGGCGGCGTGCGCATGGGCGTCGGCTCGCGCTGGAGCCTGTCGGAGGAAGACGGTGCGGCGCTGGCGCGCGACGTGCCGTCCATCCAGGTCGCGGTCGGCACGGTGCGCGGCTCGGCGCAGATCGTCGCCGGCAACACCAACTGGTCGACCGTCGTGCTTGGCGTCGGTCCCGGCTATCTCGAGGCGCGCGACTGGGAGCTGGCCGCCGGCCGCGATTTCACCGCCCAGGAATTTTCCGGCGCCGGCAAGGTGATCCTGCTGGGCGAGACGGTGGTGAAGAACCTGTTCGGCGAGGGCGTCGACCCCGTCGGCCAGATCATCCGGGTGCGGGCCACGCCGTTCACGGTCACCGGCGTGCTGGCGCGCAAGGGCCAGAACACGCAGGGCCAGGACCAGGATGACGTCGTGGTCGTGCCGGTCGCCACGGCCAAGCAGAAGGTGCTGGGATCCAGCCGCGCCAACGCCCGCGCGGTCGCCGCCATGCTGGTCAAGGTGCGCGATGGCGAGGACATGGCCGACGCCGAGCGCCAGATGCGCGAGGTGCTCCGGCAGCGCCACCGTCTGACCGCGGCACAGGACGACGATTTCTGGATCCGCAACCTGACCGAGGTCGCCAACACCCAGCTCGAATCGTCCAAGGCGCTGGCGCTGCTGCTGGCGGCCGTCGCCGGCGTATCGCTGCTGGTGGGCGGCATCGGCATCATGAACATCATGCTGGTGTCGGTCACCGAGCGTACGCGCGAGATCGGGCTGCGACTGGCGGTCGGGGCGCGACGCCGCGACATCCTGAGCCAGTTCCTGATCGAAGCCACCACCCTGGCGGCGATCGGCGGCGCGATCGGCGTGGTGCTGGGCGTCGGAGGTTCGATCATCGTTGCCGAACTGGGCGGCTGGCCGACCCTCATCAACCCCGAGGTCGTGCTGGCCGCGGTCGGCTTCAGTGCCCTGATCGGCGTGTTCTTCGGCTTCTATCCGGCGCAACGTGCCTCACACCTCGATCCGATCGAAGCGCTGCGCCACGAGTGAGCGTCGCGCTCAGCGCAGGCGGTCGGGCAGGATCGTGCGGGCGTCGTCGGAATGCTCGTACAGTTCCGGCGGCAGGCGGCGCATGTTGCCGAGCGAGGCCACGACCATCTGCTTGCCCAGGCGGCGGGCGTATTTCATCGCCGGCACGAGGTCGGTGTCCTGCGACGCCAGCACCAGCTGGTCGGTGTCGGGCAGGTGGGCGTAGGACGCGATATCGAGCGCGATGCGCACGTCGACGCCCTTCTGCTCGAAGTCGGGGACGAAATCCTCGTCGGTGAGGCTCTGCCCGGGCACGGCGTTGCCGCCGCGCCGCAGGCGGAAACCGCGGAACTTCAGGATGCCGCGGCGCACGGCGAAGCGTTCGCGCTGCGCCAGATCGCGCAGCCAGCCGTCGCCCGACTCGAAGACACGGCGTTCCCCCGATACCGGCAGCGCCACCTCGCCGGCGAACGGCGGGCAGTCGTAGTAAAGGAAGCGCAGGACATGCTCGCGGTCATGGTCGACGCACGACCAGGCGAAGCGCTCCACGAAGTCGTTGTTGTACTGAAAGCCGATTTCCTGGGCACTCTTGCGCAGATTGCCACCGTCCAGAAGAACGACGGTCTTCAACATACCGGATGCCATAGCTGAGGATAGTCCTTGACGCGTTCATTAGCGCCCGCTCCGCGTGAATGATCGCGGTGGGCTTCAGTTGTTTATGCCCTCTGGCCACCGGCAGGCAAGCGTCAATCGGCCGTCCGCCTCGGCCGAATGGTCCGGACAGTACAATTCTCCGGCCTCTGCAATGCCTGGCGGGCCGGTCTCGGCACCAACCGCTACGGCACTAAACAGCTAGCCGATCACGATCCACGTCGTGGCCGCCATCGCGCACAATATGCCTGTTCTGGTGTAGAGGGCGGTGCCGGCGAACAGCTTGCGCCCCTGGGCGCCCAGTCGCCAGCCGACCACCATGCAGTCCTCGCCCGGTTCGGGTCGGTACATCACCCGACCCGTCATGCGGCCAGTCATCGCCGGTCGCAGGTCATCGGCCTCTTGCACTGCCCATGCACCTGGACAGTCGAGCGTGCCCCAGAGGAAGGCTGAGTCAATGCGGCCATCGGCGGCCGCATGCGCGGTGTGCGGCCGATAGATCGAGAGCGACACCGGGGTGGTGCCGACGCGCTGGCCCAGAACACGAAGGCCGTCGCCGACGGCGCGACCACGACCGCAGACCAGACACCATTGGAAATCGCTGTCGGCGCCGCTGCCGCCCGTTGCGGACAGGTGTTCGGCGGTCGACCAGTCCTGGAGGCCAGGCGGGTCGAGGTCAAGCGCGACGGCACGCGCTTCGCAGATCAGGCGCCCGGCGTGTGTCAGGGCATGCCGGCCGTCGCCGTCGGGTCGCAGGGTCATCGCGGTGTCGAGAGGCACGGGCGCGCGTAACGTCACCTCGACGGCGCCGTCGCGATCGACATGCTGCGCCACGACTCCAGCCACATAGCCGCCATTGCCGGACAAGCGCGGGCCGTTGAAGCGTTGGTCGATAACGATGGTCTGGCCGTGATCCATGCCTGTCCTCCTGCGCGCCGCGCAACCGTGTCCTGCGGGCCGCCGTGTCGCAATGCCTCGCGGCGCAAGGCCGCTTTCACTAATCTGCGGGCACGGATCGCGGCGGCAGGGAAGGAAGCATCGGGTGCCACGGGCTGGATGGATGCCGGTTGGCCTGGTTGCACTGTGCTTCTCCCTGGGCTTTGCGGTGCGCGGGGTCAGCGAGTCGTTCGGCGTTTTCGTGCCGTCGCTGGAAGCGGGCTTCGCGGCCGACCGCGCCGCCATCACCGGCATCTACGGCCTATCGATGTTGTGTGCCGGCTTCGGCGGACCGCTCGTCGGCCTTGTGCTCGACCGGACCGGGCCGCGTACCTTGATCATGGCCGGCATCGTGTGCGCCGGCGGCGGTGCCCTGCTGGCGTCGCGGGCGCAGACGGTATGGCAACTCTATGCGACGCTGGGATTCGGCATCGGCGTGGCGTCGGCGGCGCTCGGCAGCGTGGTGTTTGCCGCCCTGCTGGGGCGCTGGTTTACGGCGCGGCTGGGCACGGCCCTGGCGGTCGTGTGGTCCGCCAGCAGCGTCGGCGTGATGCTGGTGTCGCCCGTGGCACAAGCGCTGATCGCCGCGCAGGGCTGGCGGTTCGCCTATGTCTGCATGGGGCTGGGGGTCCTGGCGCTTGCCTTCCCCGCAGCTATCCTGCCGTGGCGGCGCATTGCGGCGGGCGATCCGGCGATCGCGGCGGCGCACCGGAAGGGACAGGCGTTGCCCGCGGGGCCGACGATCGCCATGGCGTTGCGCGATCCGCCGTTCTGGGCCCTGACGTTCGCCTTCGCGATGACCTCGGCGTCGGTGTTCGGCATCGCGCCGCAGATCAACGCCTACCTGATCGAGACGGGCCTGACGCCTGCCGCGGCCGCGCGGGTCTGGGCGCTCAACGCCATGCTGACGCCGATCGGCATGATCGGCTTCAACTGGCTGGCTGACCGCGGCGGCCGCGTGCTGGGCGCCGTTACCGCCTATGCCGGCACCGGTCTGGGGCTGGTCGCGCTGTGGTCGCTGCGCGGGCCGGACGACATCTGGCTGATCGCAGCCTTCATCCTGCTGTTCGGCGGTACGATGGGATCGCGCGGACCGATGATCTCGACCCTTGCGACCTTGCGCTATCGCGGCGCGCATGTCGGGCGCATCTACGGCCTGATCACTTGCGGCATGGGCGCCGGCGGCGCTCTCGGCGCCTGGCTGGGCGGTCTGGTGCACGACCTCAGCGGCGGCTATCGCGGTTGTTTCATCCTGTCGCTGATCGCGCTTGTGCTCGCCGCCGTCCCTCTGGCTTTTGAGGCGCGTGCCCGCGAGCGCATGTAGGCTGCCTACAGGATCGCCGTGTGCACCAGATTGGCGATGTGATCCAGACGCCAGCTGTGCCACGGATCGGGAACGCGGTTGTTGGTGATATAGGCGAACGAGACACCCGAGTCCGGATCGCCCCAGCAATACGACGTACCGACGCCGCCATGGCCGAATGCGCGCGGTGAGGCGACCGAGCCCAGGCCGCGAATCGTCTCGGTGGCGCCGCGCAGGTGGGGGCCGATGCCGCGATGCATCGGCATGCCCATGAATTCGTCGACGCGGTCGCCGGTCCAGTTGCGCAGGGCATATT
>JAHCJT010000028.1 GCA_026126245.1 Alphaproteobacteria bacterium | reverse complement strand
GACCTTCGTTCGGCAACAAGCGGCGCCGTTGTTGAAGCAAGGTCCCTCGACGACGCGCCTGCGGCGCTCCGCTCGGGACGACGAAAAGAGCGTCGGGTGCCGTATGCAAAATAGCCTTCCCGGGGGCAATGCGTGCATGTCTCTTGCCCCCAGGCGCGCAACGACTTAACCAGTCCAACAAAGGAATTTGCGGAGGCGGCGCGATGGCGGGGCGCAACGTCAGCGGGGTCGAGATCGGTGGCGGCGAGCGGATCAGCTTTCCCGCGCGCTTCAACGTCGCCGTGCCGTTCATCGACCGCCATCTCACCGAGGGCCGCGGCACCAAGGCGGCGATCCGCACGGCGGACGGAACCGTCACCTACGCCCAGCTCGCGCAGCGCGTCGACGCGACCGGCCGCGGCCTGTTGGGGCGCGGCCTGAAGCCGGGTGACCGCGTGCTGATGGTGGTCAAGGATTGCCCGCAGTTCTTTCACCTGTTCTGGGGCGCCATCAAGGCCGGCATCGTGCCGGTGCCGCTCAACACCCTGCTGCGCGCCGCCGACTATGCCTACATGATCGAAGATTCCGGCTGCACGCTGGTGGCGTACTCGCCGGAGTTCGCCGCCGAGGTCGAACCGGCCCTGGCGCAGCTCGGTGCCAAGGCGCCGCCGGCGCTGAAGGTCACCGGCGACGCCAGCATCGGCGCCGACCAGGCCGGCCCCGCACTTGCGCCGCACCTGGCCAAGCCGACCGACGACTGCTTCTGGCTCTACTCGTCGGGCTCGACCGGCCGGCCCAAGGGCGCCGTGCACCGCCAGCGCGACATGGTGGTGACCAGCGAATTCTACGGCGTGCGCACCTTGGGCGTGCGCGCGGACGACGTCTGCTACTCGGCCGCCAAGCTGTTCTTCGCCTACGGCCTGGGCAACGCCATGACCTTCCCGCTATGGGCCGGCGGCACGGCGGTGCTCGATCCGAGTCGCCCGACGCCGGACTCGACCTTCGCCAACATCGAGACATTCCGACCGACGTTGTACTTCGGCGTGCCCACGCTCTACGCCGCGCAGCTCGCGGCGCTGGAGCAGAAGAAGCCTGATTTCAGCTCGGTGCGCGCCTGCGTCTCGGCCGGCGAGGCGCTGCCGGCCGACATCTTCCGCCGCTGGCAGGAGAAGACCGGCACCCTGATCCTCGACGGCATCGGCTCGACCGAGATGCTGCACATCTTCCTCGGCAACCGGCTGGACGACTACCGGCCGGGCACCTCGGGCAGGCCGGTGCCGGGCTACACGGCCGAGATCCGCGACGCCGACGGCAACAAGGTGAAGCAAGGCGACAGCGGCCGGTTGTGGATGCGGGGCGATTCGGCCGCGGCCTACTACTGGAACAAGCCGGAGAAGACGGCCGAGACCATGGTCGGCGGCTGGCTCGACACCGGCGACACTTACCGCCAGGACGACGACGGCTACTACATCTACGAGGGCCGCAGCGACGACATGCTGAAGGTTGGTGGCATCTGGTGCTCGCCGGTCGAGATCGAAGCCTGCCTGATCGCCCATCCCGCCGTGCTGGAAAGCGCCGTGGTCGGCCGCGCCGACGCCGACGGCCTGGTAAAGCCGCAGGCCTTCGTCGTGCTCAAGCCCGGCCATGACGGCGGCGCCAAACTCACCGACATGCTGATGGCGCACTGCAAGCAGACGCTGGCGCCCTATAAGTATCCGCGCTGGGTGGACTACGTGGCGGAGCTGCCGAAGACGGCGACGGGGAAGATCCAGCGGTTCATGTTGAGGACCTGACGACCGCTACACCTGCCCCAGCACATCGCGTCGACGCAGCTCGAGGGCTTCGGCGTAGCGGCGCAGCGCGTGCGCCTCGGTCAGCAGGCCGATGACCTGACGCCCGTCGTGGGAGTCGCCGACCGCCAGCGCCTCCGCCTCCGTCCGGTCGAAGGCCGTGATGGCTTCCTTGATCGTCATGTGCGGCAGCAGCATGTCGTCGGCGTGGCGCAGGATGTCGCGGACCGGCCGATCGTCGGGGAACTCCGGCGCGTGCGCCTCGCCCACCATCACGAGACCGGCATAGCGGCCCTCGGCATCGACGGCCACGACGCGGCTGGTCGAGCCCAGCGGAAAGGCATCGCGGAACGCCGACAACAGCATGTCCGACGGCACTGTGCGCACGTCGTGGCGCATCATGCGGCCGACGGTCAGATCGCGGATCCAGCCGATATCGGCGGCGCTGCGGATCGTCTCGCCGCGCAGATGGAAGCGCCACGTGGCGAACGAATACCCGAACGTCTCGCGCGTGACCTGGGCCGCGATGATCACAGCCACCAGCACCGCCGTCGTGAGCCACAGGTTGCCGGTGGTTTCCAGGGCAATGAAGGTCATGGTCATGGGCGCGCCGATGACACAGGCCGACAGTGCCCCCATGCCCATGATGGCGTAGGCATTCGGATCGAGGCCCAGCGACGGCCAGACGGCCATCAGGCCGGCCGCAAACAACTGACCGCCGAGCGCCCCCATCAGCAGCGACGCGAAAAACAGTCCGCCCCGAAACCCCGAGCCGAGCGAGACGACCGATGCGAGCGCCTTCAGGACGAAGACCGCCGCGATGGCCGCCAGCGGCCGGTCGAGCACGCTGGCCAGATGCAGCGCGCCGTGCCCGGACGACATGACCTGCGGCGACACGATGGCCAGCGCGCCCATCGCCAGCCCGCCGAGCGCCGGCCGCAGCCACGGCCAGATCCTGGCGCGCGCGAACACCGTCTCGCACAGGGCGACCCCGCGCATGATCGCGATGCCCCACGCCGCCGCGAGCAGGCCGAGCACGCCGGCAAGCGCCAGGTCATGGCCCGCCATCGCCTTCACATCGGTGGCGACAATGCCGAACGACGCTGGCGAAAACGTCGTGGCCACGACGTGGCCCAGAAGGGCCGCCACGCCGACCGGCGCCAGACTGGACGCCGCATAGCTGCCGATGATGAGCTCGAAGGCGTAGAAGGCGCCGGCCAGCGGCGCACCGAACGCGCCGGCGATCGCACCCGCCGCGCCACAACCGACCAGGATCCGCAAGTCGCCGCGGCGCAGGCGAAAGGCGCGCCCGACATAGGAGGCGATGCCTGCCGCAAGCTGCGTGTAGCCCGCCTCCAGACCGACCGAGGCGCCGACCCCGCTGGACAGCACGGTCTGCGTGGCGACGATCAGGCTGCCGGATACCGACATCCGCCCGCCATGCAGCGCGTTGGCTTCGATTGGGTCGACCTCCCGTCCGCCGCGCCGCCGCGCCAGCCATGTGGCGGTCAGGCCCAGCACCAGCCCGCCAACCGTCGGAACCAGCACGGCGGTCAGCGGTTCCAGCGACAGGTGCGCCGACAGCCGCTGGCCCGGCGCCAGTCCGAAGAATTTCCGGTGCAGAAGATCGACGCCCAGGCCCATCGCCATCACTACGAGACCGGCGAGGATCCCGATGCCGGCGGCAAGGACGATCAGGCTGGCTTCACGGGCGCGGACAAGCGCCCTGAGCCGATGCGGAACTTCAAAATGGAGACCCGACAGCAGAGTCACGGCAACCGACGCCCGCGCAGTGGAGGCAAATTCGCCCCGTGGAAACAGCGCCGTACCCCCGACGCCAGCCGGCCCGAGCAACCACCGGTATTGCCCGGCCGGCCATCGGAGCCCAGCGCCCGCGACCACGACGGCCTGCCCTGTCCCTCATGAATGCGTCGATTTGCGGGCCGGCGTCGTTGGAAGCCGAGATCGCGGCACAACGTCGCGACAAATGAGCGCCCCACGGCTCCCGGCGCCGACCGCTACATCTCTCCTGGAACGCTGATCGCCGCGGCGGTTTGCGGCCCGCTGTCGCCTCGGGCGTTGCCGGACTTCGCCAGAACCGGTGTCAGACCCTGATGCAGGCCACCCGGTGACCCGGCCGCACTTCGCGGACCTCGGGCACGATGCGCTTGCAGTCCTCGATCGCGATCGGACAGCGCGGATGGAAGACGCAGCCCGATGGCGGGTTGAGCGCGCTCGGCACCTCGCCACCCAGGACCATACGCTGACGATGGCTCTCGATTTCGGGGTCGGGGATCGGCACCGCCGACAGCAGCGCCTGCGTGTAGGGATGCAGCGGCTCGGCGTACAGCGCCGTGCGGTCGGTGATCTCCGCCACCTTGCCGAGATACATCACTGCCACCCGGTCGGAGATGTGGCGCACAACCGACAGGTCGTGCGCCACGAACAGGTAGGTCAGATGGAACTGCTCCTGCAGGTTCTCCAGCAGGTTGACGATCTGCGCCTGGATCGAGACGTCGAGCGCCGATACCGGCTCGTCGCAGATGATCAGCGACGGCTCGGTCGCCAGCGCGCGCGCGATGCCGACGCGCTGGCGCTGGCCACCCGACAGTTCGTGCGGATAGCGCGACGCCATCGAGGGCAGCAAGCCGACCACCGTCAGCAGTTCACGGACGCGATCCTGGCGCGCCCTGCGCTCGGGCACGATGCCATGCACCGCCATCGGTTCGTCGAGCATCTGGCCGATGGTCATACGCGGATTGAGCGAACTGTAGGGATCCTGGAAGATCACCTGGATCTTGCGGCGCACGACGCGGATCTCGGCCGGCGACAGCTTGGTCAGATCCTTGCCCTCGAAGATCACCTGACCGCCGGTCGGCTGCTCCAGCAGCAGAATGCAGCGGCCGGTCGTGGTCTTGCCGCAACCCGATTCGCCGACCAGCCCAAGCGTCTCGCCGCGGCGGATCGAGAACGACACGCCGTCGACCGCCTTGACGACCGCGGGCGGCCCGCCAAACAGGCCGCCGCCGAGGTGGAAATGCTTGGTGAGGTCGCGTACCTCAAGGATAACGTCGCCGGCCGCCTGCGGCGGCGCCTCGGGCAAATTCTCGGCGACGCTCATCGCGCTAGTCTTCCGTCTGCCCGGGTGCGGGAAGGCCACGCAAAGACGGCAGGTCTTGCTGTGCTCATGCCGGCACCTGCTCTGCGACGGGCTTGGCGGCGACGCCCGGCAGGGAATCGGCGACCCAGCAGGCCGACTGGTGTGCGCCGCCGACCGATGTCAGCGGCGGAACCTCGGCGCGGCAACGGTCGATGGCAAAGGCGCAGCGCGGCGCGAAGGCACAGCCCGGCGGCAGACGGGTGAGGTCCGGCGGCTGACCCTGGATCGGATCGAGCCGGGCACGCTTGGGCTCGTCCAGCCGCGGCACCGAGCGGAGCAGCCCAAGCGTGTAGGGATGCCGTGGATTGGCGTAAATCTCGCGCGCCGTGCCGCGCTCGACGATCTTGCCGGCGTACATCACGTTGACCCGGTCGGCGTAGCGCGCCACGACACCGAGATTGTGGGTGATGATCAGGTTGGCAGTGCCGAACTGGCGCGACAGATCCTTCATCAGATCGAGAATCTGCGCCTGGATGGTGACGTCCAGCGCCGTCGTCGGCTCGTCGGCCAGGATCAGGTCAGGCCGGCAGCTGAGCGCGATGGCAATCATCAGACGCTGGCGCATGCCGCCGCTGAACTGGTGCGGGTATTGCTTCAGCCGCCGCGCACCGTCGGGTATACCGACGAACCCCAGCACCTCGACGGCGCGCGCGTGCGCCTGAGTCGGCGTGTAGCCGAGGTGGATCTCGCAAGCCTCGGTGATCTGGCGACCGACTGTCAGCACCGGGTTCAGCGAGGTCATGGGTTCCTGGAACACCATGGCGATCTCGCGGCCACGAATGTCGCGCATCTCGTCTTCCGACAGCTTCAGAAGATCGCGACCCTTGAACCAGATCTCGCCGCCGACGACACGACCGGCCGGGCGTGCCACCAGGCCCATGATCGAGAGCGCGCTCACCGACTTGCCGCAACCCGATTCGCCGACCAGTGCCACGGTCTCGCCAGCACGCACATCCCACGACACGCCGTCGACGGCGCGCACGACGCCGTGCGAGGTCGCGAACTCGGTGCGCAAATCGCGCACGTCGAGCAGGGTGTCAGCCGCCACGTCGGTCATCGGCCGGCTTGATGAGGCGCCGCGGAGATCACGGCGGAGACGGGCAACCCAGGCGTCGATTGCACTGGCAGGCAAACGCCGAGCGAGCGAAGGGGCTCCTGCCAGAAGTGCACTGCTTTTCGCTTCTGCGTCTGCGTGTGCCTGCAATTCATGTCTGCTTCTCTGCGTCCTCTTTGGTCTCGGTGGGGTTCCGGCATCATGCCGCGCCTCACCCCGTGCGCAGCTTGGGATCGAGCGCGTCGCGCAGCGAATCGCCGAACAGGTTGAAGGCGAACACTGCCAGACTGATTGCCAGACCGGGAAACAGCGCCATCCACGGCGCCGTCTCGGCGAACTCCACCGCCGCGCCGCGCAGCATCAGGCCCCAGGCGGCGGTCGGCTCCTGCACGCCCAAGCCGAGAAACGACAGCGACGCCTCCAGCAGGATCGCCTGGCCGAGGAACGAGGTCAGCATGATCAGGTAGGGCGCCATGACGTTGGGCAGCATGTGGCGCAGAATGATGCGGGCGTGGCCATATCCCGCCGCACGCGCCGCGTCGACGTAGGGCATCTCGCGGATGCTGAGCGCGCTGGAGCGGATGACCAGCGAGCAGCGCGGGATCATCGGCACCGTGATGGCGATGATGAGATTCGGCAGGGTGTTGCCCAGGATCGCCACCATGGCCAGCGCCAGGATGATCAGCGGGAAGGAGATGAAGATGTCCATGAAGCGCTGCACGACCAGATCGGTGCGACCGCCGAAATAGGCGCTGCCGACGCCCAGGACGGCCCCGGCCGTGGCACCGATGAAAGCCGCGCCGAAGCCGACGATCAGCGCCGTCTGCGAGCCGTAGATGATGCGCGACAGCACGTCGCGACCATAGGCATCGGTACCCAGCCAGTGCGCCGCATCCGGCGGCGCCAGCATGGCTGCAAAGTCGATGTTCAACGGATCGTACGGCGCGATCCCTGGCGCGGTGAGTGCGACCACGATCATCAGCACGACGACGCCGGCCCCGATGGCGCCCAGCGGCCGGCGGCGGCAGAAATCGGCGACTACAGCGCTCCAGCGCCGCCCGCGGTCGGCGGCAGTGACGGTATCGACCGATGCGATGTCAGTGGCGGTGCTCATCGCGGCCTACCGGAAGCGGATGCGCGGATCAAGCCAGGCGTACATGACGTCCATCGCGAAGTTCACGAAGATGAACGCTGCGGCGACCAGCAGCACCAGCGCCTGGGTCAGGGTGTAGTCGCGACGCGTGATGGCCTGCACGAACAGCAGCCCCAGTCCGTTGAGGTTGAAGACCTGTTCGGTCACCACCAGCCCGCCCAGCAGGAAGGCAAATTCCAGGCCGATCACGGTGACCACCGGCAGCATGGCGTTCTTCAGTGCGTGACGTACCAGGATGAGCTTCAGCCACAGCCCCTTGGCGCGCGCCGTGCGGATGTAGTCCTCGCGCAGCACCTCCAGCATCGAGGAGCGCGTCATGCGCGTGGCGACCGCCGAGTAGCGGTAGCCGACGGCAAGCGCCGGCCACACGAGCTGCACCATGTTCTGCCACGGGTCGATCCAGAACGGCGTGTAGACCATGGGCGGCACCCACTTGAAGAAGATCAGGAAGCCCAAGATCATCAGGATGCCAAGCCAGAAGGACGGCATGGCCAGGCCGGCGATCGAAAAGACACGCACGGCATAGTCGACCCAGGTGTCCTGCTTCAAGGCGGCGATCACGCCCAGCGGCAACGCCAGCAGGGTGGCCACGATCGTCGCCATCAGCGCCACCTGCAGCGAGAGCGCAAACCGCAGCGCGATCTCCTCGCTGATCGGTCCGCCGGTCCACATCGAGATGCCGAAATCGAACCGGGCGACGCCCCAGATCCAGATCGCGAACTGCTCCCATACCGGCTTGTCGAGCCCCAGCCGGGCACGCTCCGCGGCGAGCACCTCGTTCGACACGCCCGAGCCTTCGCCCGACATGAACTTGGCCTCGACCACGTCACCGGGAATGACGCGCAGCAGCAGGAAGATGATGATCGCGACCCCGAGCAGGGTCGGGATCATCAGCAGGAATCGGTTGATGAGGTATCGCCACATGATGCCGTGCCAAATGCCAATCGCGCGCCGCCGCCTGCGGGCCGCTTCATGGTGCGCGTCTCGAACCATGAAGCGGCCGACGCTGTCCTGGCGCGGCGGCCTTCATGGTCCGACCGGGCACACCATGAAGGCCGTTGCTGGCCGCTAGTGCGACGGTCCGTCGGACAGCCACACGGTGTCGAGCATGTTGTTGAGGTAGTGGCTGGGCGTGACCTGCCAGCCGTGAACCTTGCTCGAGTGCGGAATGATGCGGTGCCACTGCAGCGTCATCATGTAGTGCGCTTCCTCGTCCAGCAGCCGCTTTTCGAACTCGCGCACGTACTTCTTGCGCTCGTCGACCGTCTTGGCGCGGCTCTGCTTCTCGTAGAGGTCGTCGAGCACCTTGTCCTCGTAGAAGCCGAAGTTGGACGGGTTCTTGCTGCGCGACGTGAACTTGTACAGATCCAGGTCCGGCTCGACGGTGTAGCCGCACTGGAAGTCCATCGCGATGTCGAACTCGCCCTTCTTCAGGACGCCGTAGTAGGCGGCAGCTTCGACCACCTCCTGCTTGACGGTGACGCCGATCTGCCGCCACTGGTCGATCAGCCACACGGCCACCGGCTCGTACGGCATCGGCACGCCGCGGTTGCTGAGCGTGAAGGTCAACCCCTCGGCGCCCGCCTCCTTGAGCAGCTTCTTGGCCTCGGCGCGGGCGGCGTTGATGTCCTTGCCGTAGCCGGCCAGCTTCTCAAGTTCGGCCGGCGGCGTGGCATAGGGCGTGCCGGGCACCTGGACGCCGGCCACCTCCTTGACGATGGCGATGCGCGACAGCGCCTTGGAGCCGGCATAGCGGTCCAGCGCCAGGGTGAGCGCGCGACGCACGCGCTTGTCGCCGAACGGCTTCTTCTGGTGATTTGGCGCGACCATCAGCAGGCAGTCCCACGGGCTCTCGGCGACGGTGATCTTGTCGCCCAGCGCCGCCTTCAGCGCATCACGGTCGGCCGGCGTGAAGCCGCGGAACTGGATATGGGCACGCTCGCCGCGCACGGCCGCGACCTGGGCCGCCGACGACTTGATGAACAGCGCCCGGTAGCCGTCGAGATACGGCTTGCCCTTGTCCCAGTAGTTCGGGTTCTTCTTGCCGACCCAGTGCGAGCCCTTGACGTGCTCGACGAAGGTGAACGGTCCGGTACCGTTGATGTGCGTCTCGTACCAGTGCGGGTCCTTCGCCAGGATCTCGGCCCTGTAGATCCAGTTCCACGGCGAGGCCAGCGATGCGAGGAACGACACGGCCGGCCATTTCAGGCGGAACACCACCGTATTGGCGTCCGGCGCCTCGATCGCCTTGACCACGGTGTACTGGCCCTTGCGATCGCTCACCACGCCGGCCGGCGGGAAGACGATCTTGTCGTACGACGCCTTGACGTCGGCCGACGTCATCTCGGCGCCGTCGTGGAATTTCACGCCCTTGCGCAGCTTGAAGATGTAGGTGAGGCCGTCGTCCGACACCGTCCAGCTCTCGGCCAGGTCGGCCACCGGCTTGGTGCCGGTGGGATCGGTCGGATCGAACCGCAGCAGCCCGTTGTAGTGCGGTGCCACGGGATGGATCACGCCGAAGGTCTGCTCGCGGTGCGCGTCATAGGATGGCGGCTCCGAAGGCACAGGGAAAATCAGCTCTCCGCCCGACCGCGGTTTCTCGTCGGCCAGCGCGTCTGCCGCCGTCAAAAGCAGCAGGCTTGCGGTCGCGGACAGGATGCCCGCGAACCACGTCATGCGACGTGCATTCATGCTACGCCTCCTCGTTGAACGTCCTCCCGATCAGCTCTTCTTGCGGAGCTTTGATCGCTTGAAGCAATAACTAGGCCTTGATATCCGGCGTTTTTCAAGTCCCGATCGGCACGCCCATGCGCCATCCGAAGACCGCGGGCGACGGGCAGTGGCGATCACACGCACATTGCTGGCTCCGCCACACCGGCGAAAGACCGGTTTTCCAATGACCGGCGCGCCTTTTCGCATCTGCAAAAACGGGCCGCAGCGGCGCATCGCCGCGCCCCGGCGCCGGCACCGCCTTCGCCGCTGGGCCTCGGGGTGCTAGCCTAGTAGTCACACGAACGTAACCAGCAGGCGCCAGAACGCCGGCGACGGGGGAACGGGTTGTCGGCAATCAGGCTGCTTGAGGTCAGCAAGACATGGGGCACGGTGCGGGCGCTCGACCGCGCCAGCTTCACCACCGAGGAAGGCCGGCTGCTGGTGCTGCTGGGCCCGTCGGGATGCGGCAAGTCGACAACCTTGCGTCTGATCGCCGGCCTGGAGAGCGCCACGGCCGGGCGCATCGAGATCCTGGGCCGCGACGTTACCGATCTGCCGCCCTCTGCACGCAACGTATCCATGGTTTTCCAGTCCTATGCCCTCTTCCCGCACCTGAGCGTGGCCGAAAACATCATCTTCGGCCTGAGGGTGCGCAAGGTGCCGGCGTCCGAACGCGCCGCGCGGCTGACGCGCGCCGCCGACGTGCTGGGGCTGCAGGACCTGCTGGATCGCAAGCCGTCGCAACTCTCCGGCGGCCAGCAGCAGCGGGTGGCGCTGGGCCGTGCCATCGTGGCGCAGACCCCGGTCTGCCTGATGGACGAGCCCTTGTCGAACCTTGATGCCCAGCTGCGCGCCGAGATGCGCCGCGAAATCCGCGACCTGCAGCAGCGGCTGGGCATCACTATGGTCTATGTCACGCACGACCAGATCGAGGCCATGACCATGGCCGACCAGGTGATCCTGATGAAGGACGGCCATATCGAGCAGGACGGCGCGCCCGAGGCCCTGTACGAGCGGCCCGCCACGATCTTCACAGCCCGCTTCGTGGGCACGCCGCCGATGAACGTCGTGCCGGCGGCTGCGCTGGCGACTGCCGGCGCCGCCGATCTGCTGCACGGCGCGCCGCCGACACCGGCCGAACACCTGATGATGGGCGTGCGGCCCGAGGCGGTCGGCCTGGCCACGAGCGGCGGACTGCCGGCCACCGTCACGGCAACCGAGTATCTCGGCGCCGATACGCTGGTGCAGGCGAAGGCCGGCGCCATCGAGTTGCTGGCCCGGTTGTCCGGCCGTGTCGGGTTGAACGCCGGCGCCGCAGTCCGGCTCGCCTGGCCGGCCGAGCAGCGTCACTGGTTCGAGAGCCGCACCGGGCAACGCATCGCTTAATCGCAATTTCGTTCGCACGAGGGAGAAGCAGCATGCGCAGACGTACGTTCATCCGTGGCTCGGCGGCCGTCGCCGGCGGATTGGTCGCCGCACCGGCCATCGCCCAGGGCAAGACCGAGGTACCGTTCTTCTATCCGGTCGCCGTTGGCGGGCCGATCACCAAGATCATCGACGGTTATGCCGCCGACTTCGAAAAGGAAAACCCCGGCATCACGGTCAAGCCGATCTACGCCGGCACCTATCAGGAAACCATCGTCAAGGCGCTGACGGCACACAAGAGCGGCGCACCGCCGGTGACCTCGGTGCTGCTGTCGACCGACATGTTCACCCTGATCGACGAAGACGCGATCGTGCCGTTCGACGACCTGGCCAAGGGCGCCGGCGACGCGGCCTGGATCAAGAGCTTCTATCCGGCCTTCATGTTCAACAGCCAGACCGGCGGCAAGACCTGGGGCATCCCGTTCCAGCGCTCGACCATCGTGCTGTACTGGAACAAGGAGCTGTTCAAGGAGGCCGGCCTCGACCCCGAAAAGCCGCCGGCAAACTGGGACGAGCAGGTGGCGATGGCCACGAAGCTCACCAAACGCGACGCGTCGGGCAACGCCACCCAGTGGGGCATGCAGGTACCCTCTTCCGGCTTCCCCTATTGGTTGTTCCAGGCCTTCACGACCCAGAACGGCGTCGAGCTGATGAACCAGGCCGGCGACACCACCTACTACGACAAGCCCGAGGTGGTGGCGGCGCTGCAGTACTGGGTCGATCTCAGCCGCAAGCACAAGGTGCATCCGCCGGGCATCGTCGAATGGGGCACCACGCCCAAGGACTTCTTCGAGCGCAAGACGGCAATGATGTGGACCACGACGGGCAACCTGACCAACGTGCGCAAGAACGCCAAGTTCGACTTCGGCGTGGCCATGCTGCCGGCCGGCAAACGGCGCGGCACGCCGACCGGCGGCGGCAATTTCTACGTCTTCAAGAAGTCGACGCCGCAGCAGCGCGAAGCGGCACTGAAGTTCATCAGGTGGATCACTTCGCCCGAGCGTGCGGCGCAGTGGGGCATCGATACGGGGTACGTCGCGACGCGTCCCGATGCCTGGCAGACACCGGCCATGAAGACGTACGTGCAGGGTTTCCCGGCCGCCGCCGTGGCGCGCGACCAGCTGCCGTACGCCGTCGCCGAACTCTCGACGCACGAGAACCAGCGGGTCACCAAGGCGCTCAACGACGGCCTGCAGGCGGCGCTGACCGGCGCCAAGACGCCGGAGCAGGCGATGAAGGATTCGCAGGCCGAAGCCGCGCGCATCCTGCGGCCGTACAAGAAGTAGAGCGCTGGTGTCCGCGCTGCGTGCGGGCGTCGCTTACGTCGCACCTTCCCCCGTCAGCGGGGGAAGGCATGACTGAATGACGCGCCTTTCCGCCTCCATCCACGGCTGGTTGCTGCTGCTGCCGGCGCTCGCGCTGCTGGCGCTGTTCACGCATTTCCCGGCGGTCGCGACCCTGATCGACAGCTTCTACTCCACGCCGCGCGGCGCCCGCGGATCGGTGTACGTCGGCCTCGACAACTACCTGACCATGGTCGAGGACCCGGTGTTCTGGACGTCGCTGGTCAACAGCATCTGGTTCGCGCTGGGCACGATCCCGATCTCGATCGCGCTGGCGATCCTGATGGCGCTGTGGGTCAACGACCGCATCGCCGGTCGCACCCTGGTGCGCATGGCGTATTTCACGCCCACCATCCTGCCGATGATCGCGGTCGCCAACATCTGGCTGTTCTTCTACACGCCGCAATACGGCCTGCTCGAACAGGTGCTGGGGACACTGGGCGTGCCATCGCACAACTGGCTCGGCAGCCCGTCCACGGCCCTGACCTGCGTCATCGTGGTGGCGATCTGGAAGGAAGCCGGCTTCTTCATGATCTTCTATCTCGCCGCCCTGCAGCAGATCGCGCCGCATCTGGCCGAGGCGGCGGCGCTGGAAGGTGCCTCGCGCTGGACGTTCTTTCGCCGCGTGCAGTTCCCGCTGCTGATGCCCACGACGCTCTTCGTGCTGGTCAACGCCGTGATCGGCGCCTTCCGCACGGTCGACCACGTCATCGTCATGACCCGCGGCGGCCCGGACAACGCCACCTCGCTGCTGTTGTTCCACCTCTACCAGGTCGGCTTCAGCTTCTGGGACACCGGCTACGCCGCCGCCATCACGGCGGTGCTGCTGGCTATCCTCGCCACGCTGGCGTTCGGCCAGTATTTCTTCCTCGAGCGCCGGGTGCACTACCGATGAACGGCCCGATGCGCGTCGATCCGTACGAGCCGCGCGGCGTGGCGCGCGTCGTGGAAAGCGCCGGGGCTGCGCTGCTGGCGTTGTTCTGGGTACTGCCGCTGCTCTACGCGCTGTGGACGGCGTTCCATCCCGCCGAATACTCGACCCGCTTCACGCCGGACGCGCCGCTGACCCTGGAGAATTTCAGCCGCGCCTGGGCGGCGGCACCGTTCGCGCGCTACTTCCTCAATTCGTTCCTGCTGGTGACTTTGGTGCTCGCATGCCAGTTCGTGCTCTGCACGCTGGCCGCCTACGCCTTCGCGCGTTACGAGTTTCCCGGCCGAGAACTGGCGTTCCTGCTGGTGCTCGTGCAGCTGATGATCATGCCCGACGTGCTGATCGTCGAGAACTACCGCACCATGAGCCGGCTGGGCGTGCTCGATTCGATTCCGGCGATCGCGCTGCCCTATGTCGCCTCGGCCTTCGGCGTGTTCCTGTTGCGCCAGACCTTCAAGACCGTGCCCAGGGAACTGGACGATGCGGCGCGGGTCGAGGGTGCCAACGCGCTGCAGGTCCTGATGAGGGTTTACGTGCCGCTGGCCCGGCCGGTCTACATCGCCTACGGGCTGGTATCGGTGAGCTATCACTGGAACAACTTCCTGTGGCCACTGATCGTCACCAACTCCGTCGAGTCGCGGCCGTTGACCGTGGGCCTGCAGGTGTTCTCGTCCGGCGATCAGGGCATCGACTGGTCGGTGATCTGCGCCGCCACCTTGATGACCTCGGCGCCGCTGCTGCTGGCCTTCCTGCTGTTCCAGCGCCAGTTCGTGCAGAGTTTCATGCGCGCCGGCATCCGCTAGGATGGCGGTCATGAAACTGATCACCTGGAACATCCAGTTCGGACTTGGCGTCGACGGCCGCAATGACGTCGCGCGCATCATCGCCGAGGCGCGGCGGATCGCCGACTTCGACGTGCTCTGCCTGCAGGAAGTGGCCGACAATTTCCCGCACCTCAAGGGCAGCCGCGGCGAGAACCAGTTCGCCGCGATCGCGCGCCTGCTGCCCGGGTACACCGCGATCGAGGGTGCCGCCGTCGACGTGCCGGCGCCCGAGGGGCGGCGCCGACGCTTCGGCAATCTGCTGCTCTCGCGCCTGCCGGTGGGCCAGGTGCTGCGCCACGCCTTGCCATGGGAGGCCGATGCCACCAAGAGCATGCCGCGGCTGCTGATCGAGGCCGTGGTGTCGGCACCGTTCGGGCTGCTGCGGGTGATGACGACGCACCTTGAGTTCTATTCGACCAGGCAACGAGCCGCGCAGGTCGAGGGCATCCGCGACGCCCATCGCCAGACCTGCGCCCGTACGGTGCGGCCGCCGATGCCCTCCGACAATATGTTCGAGCCGTATCCTGTCGCCGCCTCGGCAATCCTGACCGCCGACTTCAACATGCGCAGCAGTGATCCGTCCTACACCCGGCTGTCGGCGCCGTTTGATGGCGGCGCGCCCCGCTTCGTCGACGCCTGGACGCTGCGTCACCCGGGCGAACCGCACCCCATGTCGTTCTGCGTCCACGACCAGCGATACGATCAGCCGCACTGCTGCGACTTCATCTTTGTCACGGAGGACCTTGCCCCGCGCGTTACCCGCATCGTCTACGACACCGAAACGCAGGTCTCGGACCACCAGCCCGTCCTGGTCGAACTGCAGGACTAGGCCCATCCGATACTGCGGCGGCCATCGAAGCGTGGGGAGTCGACGCAAGCCGGCCGAATGCTAGGATGCCGGCCATGACCAGCACCGGCACCATCTACCAGCAGCCGCGGATCGCAGCGCGGCCGGGTGAAACCATCGTGACCAGCACCTGCGGTCACAATTGCGGCGGCCGCTGCGTGGTCAACGCCCACGTTGCCGACGGCCGGATCGTGAAGATCTCGACCGATCCCGGGCGGTGGACTCCCGAGTTGCCGCCTTTGCCGGCCTGTGCGCGCGGTGTCGGGCAGATCGAGCGCACCTACCATCCCGACCGCCTGAAGTACCCGATGCGCCGCAGCGGACCGCGCGGCTCGGGGCAGTTCGAGCGGATCCCGTGGGACGAGGCGCTGGACACCGTGGCGCGCGAGATGCTCCGCGTGCGCGAGCGGTACGGCAATGCCGCCATCCTCGATGCGTCGCGGTCCGGCAGCCTGTCCATGCTGCACGGCCGCAGCGCCGCCAAGCGCTTCCTGCACATGTTCGGCGGCTGCACCGACCTGTGGTCCAACATGTCGGCCGAAGCGGAAATCTTCGCAGTGCACATGACCTTCGGCGCCAAGGCGGACTACAAGTCGGCCGGCCGCGAGCCCACGGACTACGTCAACTCGAAGCTGATCGTGATGTGGGGCTGGAGTCCGGCCGACGGCACGTTCGGCACCGGCACGCAGCGCTACCTGAAGTGGGCCCGACAGAAGGGCGTGCGCATCGTCTGCGTCGACCCGCGGCGCACCCGCACCAGCACTGCGCTGGCCGACGAGCACATCTTCATCCGGCCCTCGACCGACGCGGCCGCCCTGATCGCCATGGCCTACGAGATCGTGCGCGCCGGCCTGCATGACCAGGCCTATTGCGACCGCCACGTGCTGGGCTTTGACGACCAGCACCTGCCGCCGGACGCGCCGGCCGGCGCGTCCTACCGTGCCTATCTGATGGGCGAGCGCGACGGCGTGCCCAAGACGGCGGAATGGGCCAGCCAGATCACCGGCATCCCGGCCGACACGATCCGGCGGCTGGCGATCGAGTTCGCCACCAGCAAGCCCGCCGCCCTTCATTGCGGCTACGCGCCGGGCCGCACGGCCTTCGGCGAGCAGTTCCACCGCGCCGCCTACGCCCTTGCAGCCATCACCGGCAATGTCGGCATCGTCGGCGGCAACTCCGGCTCCAGCAACGGCGCCACCGGCCGCGCCGGCATCCGCAGCCTGCCGACCGGCAGCAATCCGATCGACGCGCGGGTTTCGTCGCCGCTGCTGGCCGATCTGCTGGCGCGCGGCAAGGCCGGCGGCTATCCGGCCGACATCAAGCTGATCTATTCGGCTGGCGGCGATCTCTTCAACCAGGCGCCCAACGCCGGCAAGATCGCCGCGTCGCTCGACGGCGTCGAGTTCGTCGTCGCCCAGGACCATTTCCTGACGCCGACCGCGCGGCACGCCGATATCGTGCTGCCGGCCACGACGTTCTGGGAGCGCAACGACGTGCACACGCCGTGGGCCGGCGCCGGCCACTACGCGATTTTCATGAAGCAGGCGATTGCGCCGATGTTCGAGTGCCGCAACGACATCGACATCTTCGCCGATCTGGCGCGCCGCGTCGGCATCGCGGACTACAACGATACCGCCGAGCTCGACTGGCTGCGCGAGCTGACGCGCGACGCCGTCGACGATTTCGACGCCTTCATGGACAAGGGCGTGGCGCGATTCCCCGCCCCATCGGACGCGGTTGCCTTCGCCCAACAGATCCGCGATCCCGACCACCACAAGTTCAGCACGCCGTCGGGCAAGATCGAGGTCTACTCCATGGCGATGGCGGCCAGACCCGATCCCTACGGGCTGGGGACCATGCCGCCGATCCCGACCTGGATCGAGCCGCAGGAGCATGACGCGCGCTATCCGCTCAGCCTGTGCAGCCCCAAGTCGCGGGCGCGCACCCATTCGATCCACGGCAACCAGTCCGACCTGGCGCGGGTCGATCCCGACGACGTGTGGCTCAACACGGCGGACGCCCGCGCCCGCGGCGTCAGGAGCGGCCAGCTGGTGCGGATATTCAACGAGCATGGCGCAACGATTCTGCCGGCCAAGGTCACCGACCGCATCGCGCCCGGCGTGGTGGCAATCAAGGAAGGCGCCTGGTTCGCGCCCGACGCCGACGGCATCGACCGCAGCGGTTGTGCCAATGCGCTTAGCGCCGACCGCTCGGCGCCGTGCGGTGCCACCACCTACAATACCAACCACGTGCAGGTGGAACTGGTCTCCGCGGCACCCGCCTGATCGCGCGGCGATAGAGCCTGCAACTGACAGAACAGGTGCGACGCCGTCGCCTGCGCGACGGTGCGAAAACCGTTTGTTCGACCTGCGTTTTTCCGCTCTTATACCTCGCAATCGAACTCGCCCACACGACGTGGCGAGACGTGTAGCTACAACGACGTTCAGGGAGACTTCCGCCATGAAGAGACGGGCATTCGCGTCGGCGGCGCTGTTGGGCATGCTGGCGGCCCCGGCCTGGGGCCAGCAGTCGATCAAGATCGGCTTCATCTCGACCTTTTCCGGACCGCAGGCCGCGATCGGCCAGGACATGCGCCGTTCGGTCGAACTCGCCGTCGAGCATCTCGGCGGCAAGATGGCCGGCAAGCCGATCGAGGTGATCTTCGAGGACGACCAGTTCAAACCCGAAGTGGGCAAGCAGAAATCCGAAAAGCTGGTGCAGCAGGACAAGGTGAACTTCGTCGGCGGCTATATCTGGTCGAACGTGCTGCTGGCGTCGCTCAAGACAGTCACGGATGAGGGCGACACCATCCTGATCAGCTCCAACGCCGGCCCGAGCCGGATCGCCGGCGACCTGTGCAATCCGAACTTCTTCTCGACGTCGTGGCAGAACGACCAGACACCCAGTGCCATGGGCCAGTACGTGCAGGACAAGGGGATCAAGAAAGTCTACCTGGTCAGCGCCAACTACGCTGCGGGCAAGGACATGCTGTCCGGCTTCAAGCATACGTTCAAAGGCGAGATCGTCGGCGAGGACCTGACCAAGTGGCCTGACCAGCTCGACTTCTCGGCCGAACTGTCGAAGATTCGCGCCGCCAAGCCCGATGCCGTGTTCGTCTTTTTCCCGGGCGCGCACGGCGTGCAGTTCCTCTCGCAGTACGCCCAGACTGGCCTGAAAGGCACGATCCCGCTCTACACCGCGTTCGTGATCGACGCGCTGTCGCTGCCGCAACTCAAGGACCTGGCCCTCGGCGTGCCCGGCGCGCAGTCATGGGTCAACGACCTGCCGAACGAGCAGAACAAGCGCTTCGTTGCCGACTTCAAGAAGAAGTACGGCACCTACCCCTCATTCTACGGCGCGCAGAGCTACGACACGATCATGCTGATCGCCTCGGCCGTCGAAGGCGTGAAGGGAAATATCGGCGACATGGTGAAACTGCGCGCCGAACTGACCAAGGCCAACTTCAAGTCGGTGCGCGGCGACTTCAAGTTCAATAACAATCACTTCCCGATCCAGAACTTCTACATCCAGGAAACAGTGAAGGACGCCGAGGGCAAGTTCACGCTCAAGACGGTCGGCGTCGCGATGAAGGACGCCAAGGACGCCTACGGCGACAAGTGCAGGATGAAGTGAGGTAAGTCCTCCCCACGCGCAGCGTGGGGAGGTGCCTCGAAGGGACGGAAGGGACCCGACGAGATCGTCACCACAGAGATTGCGTCCGCTCCCCAGCCGGCGCTTCGCGCCACCTTCCCCACCACTGTGGGGAAGGATTGGACGTTACCATGACGCTGCTGATCGAACAGTTGCTCAACGGAATCCAGCTTGGCCTGCTGATGTTCTTGCTGGCGGCCGGCCTGACGCTGGTCTTCGGCATCATGGACCTCGTGAACCTGGCGCACGGCTCGCTCTACATGTTCGGCGCCTATTTCTGCGCCAGCTTCAGCGCCTGGACCGGCTCCTTCGTGGTCGGCGCCCTGCTGGCGTTGCCCGCCGCCCTGCTGCTGGGTGTCCTCGTCGAGGTCGTGGTGGTGCGCAAGCTCTACCGTCGCGACCATCTCGACCACGTGCTGGCCACCTTCGGCCTGATCCTGATCGCCAATGACCTGGTGCGGCTGGTATGGGGTCCCGACGGCCGCCGCATCCCGCTGCCGGCCTGGCTCAGCCAGCCGATCCGCCTGACGCCCGACCTGCCCTACCCTGCCTATCGCTTCGCGGTGATCCTGGTCGGCGCGGCCGTTGCGCTGCTGCTCTACTGGCTGGTGGGGCGCACCCGCACCGGCATGTGGATCCGGGCCGGCGCCTCGAACCGCACCATGATCGGCGCTCTGGGCGTCAACGTAGAGGCGCTGTTCACACTGGTATTCGGGCTGGGCGCGGTGCTGGCGGCCCTGGCCGGCCTCATGGCCGCGCCGATCGTGACGGTGTCGATCGGCATGGGCGACAACATCCTGATCCTCGCCTTCGTCATCATTGTCATCGGCGGCATCGGTTCGATCAAGGGCGCCTTCATCGCCGCCATGGTTGTCGGCATGATCGACACTGTCGGCCGCGCCTTCCTGCCCGATCTGTTGAAGAGTTTCCTGTCGGTCGCCGCCGCCAATACCGCGGCGCCGGCCATCTCGTCGATGATGATCTACCTGCTGATGGCCGGCGTGCTGGTCTGGCGACCGACCGGCCTGTTCGGCGCGCGCAGCTAGATGGCCGGCCCCGGGCGCCCCAGCGTATTGCCACGGCCTCACGGGGACAGTGCCGAGAGCCGGCGGCGGGCATGACCGGCATGACGGCACCGCTGCGCACCTGGCGCGGCCGCGTCGCGGTCGGGCTCCTCGTCATGCTGGCACTGCTACCTTGGTATTCGCCGTGGCTCGACGCGGCCGGCATCATCAGCCAGCGCTTTGCGCTCACTGTCATGACCCGCGTAGTGATCCTGGCCATTGCCGCCTCGAGCCTGAACCTGATCCTGGGCTACGGTGGCATGGTGAGCTTCGGGCACGCCGTCTATATCGGTATCGGCGGCTACACCGTGGGAATTCTGACCTACCACGGCATCGGCAGCGGCTTCGTCCAGTTTCCGCTAGCGATCCTTCTGTCGGCACTGCTGGCGCTGGCGATCGGTGCACTGTCGCTGCGCACCCGCGGCGTCTACTTCATCATGATCACGCTGGCATTCGCCCAGCTGCTGTACTACGTCGCGGTCGGGCTGGAGGCCTACGGCGCCGACGATGGCCTTACGATCGGCCGCCGCAGCGACTTCGCCGGCCTCATTCCGATCCGCGGACCCAACAAGTTCGTCGCTTTCTATCTCCTGTCGTTCGTCGTCCTGCTGCTCGTCCTGGGTCTGGTACATCGGCTCGTGAATTCGCGCTTCGGGATGGCGCTGCGTGGCACGAAATCGAACGACGCCCGCATGCAGGCGCTGGGCTTTCCGACCTTCCGCTACCGGATTGTCGCCTTCGCGATTGCCGGCGCGCTGTGCGGCCTGGCCGGCGCGCTGCTCGCCAACCACACCGAATTCATCTCGCCGGCGATGATGCACTGGACCCGCTCGGGCGATCTCATCGTCATGGTGGTGCTGGGCGGCATGGGCAGCCTGCTCGGCCCGGTGTACGGCGCCGTTGCCTTCCTGTTGCTGGAGGAATTCCTGCCGGCGGCGCTGGCGATGGTATTGACCTGGCTGCACGCCGGGCTGACGGCGGTGCTGGGCGCCGCCGCAGCGGGCGATCTCGACGCCTGGCTGAAGATGGCCGAATATTGGCAGATTGCCCTGGGCACCATCTTGATCCTGGTCGTGCTCTACGCCCGTGGCGGCATCGACGGGCTGTTCGGCAGGTCGCGCCATGGCTGACGCGATGCTGAAGATCGACAGCCTGATCAAGCGCTTCGGCGGCCTGGTCGCCACCGACTCGCTGTCACTGGAGGTCGAGCCGGGCGAGGTGCACGCGCTGATCGGCCCCAACGGCGCCGGCAAGACTACCCTGATCGCCCAGCTCTCGGGTTTCCTGCGCCCGGATGCCGGCCGCATCGAATTCGCCGGCCAGGATATCACCGACCTGCCGGCCGCGGCGCGCGTTCGGCTGGGACTGGCGCGTTCGTTCCAGATCACCAGCGTGCTGCGCGACTTCACGGCGCTGGACAATGTCGCGCTGGCCGAGCAGGCGCGCCAGGGCCACTCTTTCCGTTTCTGGCGGCCGGCCCGCGCCGATCCCTCGTTGCGCGAGCCGGCGCGCGCGGCGCTGCGGGAGGTCGGGCTGGCGGACCGTGCCGACGTGGTGGCGGCGCTGCTCTCGCACGGCGAGCAGCGCCAGCTCGAGGTCGCCATGGCGCTGGCCAGTGATCCGCGCATGCTGCTGCTAGACGAGCCGATGGCCGGCATGGGACCGGAGGAATCGGCGCGCATGGTCGAGCTGCTGCGCGGCCTGCGCGGCCGGCGCACGATGCTGCTGGTCGAGCACGACATGGACGCCGTCTTCGCGCTGGCCGACCGCATCACCGTGCTGGTCTACGGCCGCGCTTTGGCCACCGGCACACCGGCCGAAATCCGCGCCAATCGCGAGGTGCGCGTCGCCTATCTCGGCGAGGGGGACGGCTGAGCATGGCCACACCGATGCTGCAGGTGCGCGAGCTTGCCACCGCCTACGGCGAGAGCCAGGTGCTGTTCGGCATGGAATTCGAGGTCGGCGCCGGCGAGGTCGTCACCCTGATGGGCCGCAACGGCATGGGCAAGACCACGACCGTGCATTCGATCATGGGCATCGTGCCGCCGCGCAGCGGCACGATCCTGCTGGAATCGCGCGACATCGCCGGCCTGCCCTCGCATCGCATCGCGCGGCTGGGGCTGGGGCTGGTGCCGGAGGGCCGCCAGATCTTCCCCAACCTGACGGTGCGCGAGAACCTCGTGGCGGCCGCCGCCAACCGCGACGGGCGGGCCGAGCCCTGGACGCTGCCGCGTGTCTTCGAGTTCTTCCCGCGGCTGGCCGAGCGGCAGGCCAATATGGGCAGCCAGCTCTCCGGCGGCGAGCAGCAGATGCTGGCCATCGGCCGCGCCCTGATGACCAACCCGCGGCTGCTGATCCTCGACGAGGCGACGGAAGGCCTGGCACCGCTGATCCGGCTGGAAATCTGGGCCTGCCTCCGGCGCCTCAAGAGCGAGGGCCAGGCGATCTTGCTGATCGACAAAAATGTCGGCGCCCTGATCGGGCTGGCCGACCGGCACTACATTGTCGAGAAGGGCCGTGTCGTCTGGAGCGGTGCCTCGGACGACCTGGCGGCCGATCCCGATCTGCAGCACCGCTACCTCGGCGTCTAGCTTCCGGGCTTGCGGAACCCGGCAATCCGGACGCCCGGTGCGCGCCGGGAGACGTTGTGGCCGCCCCGTCGCGCCGCATACTGCCGGTGCCTCTTGCCTTTCACGGCCTTGCATCGCAAACATCGCGGGACACCCGCCCTCGCCCCGGAGTGACCCTGATGACGCGTGCCTTCCTTCCCCTCGCTTCGGCGGTCGGCCTGGCGTTGTTGGCCGGCAGCGCCTGGTCCCAGGGCAAGGTGGTCAACGTCTACAACTGGACCGACTACATCGCCGAGGATGCGCCCAAGGCGTTCCAGGATGCGACCGGCATCAAAGTCAACTACACGACCTACGACACCAACGAGATCCTCGACGCCAAGCTGAAGACCGGCAAGTCCGGATATGACGTGGTTACGCCCACCATGTCGCCGCACTTCGCGCGCCAGAAGGCGGCCGGGCTATTCCGCAAGATCGACAAGGCGCAGCTCAAGAACTACGGCAACCTCGACCCCGAGATCATGAAGGCGCTGGCGAGGTACGATCCGGGCAACGAGTACGGCGTGCCATGGATGTGGGGGACCACAGGCATCGGCTTCAATGTCGAGGCCGCGAAGAAGCGGCTGGGCGACGCGCCGGTCGACAGCCTGAAGCTGATCTTCGATCCGGCGACGGTCGCGAAGTTCAAGGATTGCGGCGTCATGATGCTCGACAGCCCGACCGACGTGCTGCCGGCGGCGCTGCTCTATCTCGGCCTCGATCCCGACAGCAAGAAAGTCGACGACCTCGAAAAGGCGGCCGACGTGGTGCGCAAGGTGCGCCCGTCGATCCGCAAGTTCACCAGCGCCGAGATGATCAACGCGCTGGCGCGTGGCGATATCTGCCTCGCCTTCACCTTCTCGGGCGACGTTCTGCAGGCCCGCGACCGCGGCGCCAAGGCGAAGCCGACGGCGGTCGAGGTCAACTACGCGATCCCGCGGGAGGGATCGCAGCTGTGGATCGACGTCATGGCAATTCCCCGGGATGCAGTACACGTGGCCGAGGCGCACCGCTGGATCGACTACCTGCTCGATCCCAAGGTCGCGGCGGCATCGAGCGACACGGTGGGGTACGCCAGCGGCAACAAGGCCGCGGTGCCCCTGATGAAGACGGACGTCTCCGGCGACCCCCTGATCTACCCACCCGAGCCGGTGCGCGCCAAGTTCTTTACCATCAGCCCTGGCGATCCCGACCACGTGCGGCTGCGCACCCGGCTATGGACCAACATCAAGACGGGCCGATGAGTCCCCGTCGTCGTCCCGGGCGACGCGAGGGACCCTGCGGTAGGGCCGTCGATGGATGACCTTGTCGACAGAGACTCACCGGCGCCACCTTCCCCTGCATCAGGCACCGGGAATGCCTGCGCGCAGGGCGACTGAGAACCCGTGCCCGCCCTGATCCGCATCGAGGGCGTGATCAGGCGCTTCGGCGACATCGTTGCGGTCGCCGGTGTCGATCTCGACATCCAGGCAGGCGAGTTGTTTGCGCTGCTGGGCGGCTCGGGCTGCGGCAAGACCACGCTGCTGCGCCTGCTGGCCGGCTTCGAGGCGCCGGACGAGGGGCGTATCGTCATCGACGGCGTCGACATGACGGGCGTGCCGCCCTATGCGCGGCCGGTGAACATGATGTTCCAGTCCTATGCCCTGTTTCCGCACATGAGCGTGGCACGCAACGTCGCCTACGGGCTGGAGCGCGAACGCCTGCCGCGGGCCGAGATCGAGGCTCGGGTGGCGCAGGTGCTGGACCTGGTCGAGCTCGGGGCCCACGCCGGGCGCAAGCCCCACCAGCTGTCCGGTGGCCAGCGCCAGCGCGTCGCGCTGGCCCGCGCCATCGTCAAGCGGCCCAAGGTGTTGCTGCTCGACGAGCCGCTGGCGGCGCTCGACCGCAAGCTGCGCGAGCGCACCCAGCTTGAACTGGTCGAGTTGCAGCGCCGGCTGGGGATCACCTTCGTCATGGTGACCCACGACCAGGACGAGGCCATGACCATGGCGACGCGCATCGCGGTGATGGACCGCGGCCGCATCGTGCAGGTCGGCGCGCCGGCCGAGATCTACGAACAGCCGGTCAACCGTTTCGTGGCGGATTTCATCGGCCTCGCCAACATCTTCGAGGGCGACATCGTCGGCCGCAGCGACGGACTGCTGCGGATCCGGTGCGGGCCGCTGGGTGGCGAGATCGCGGCGCCGGCGGTCGCCGGTCTCGCCGGCGGTGCCGTCTCGCTTGCCATCCGCCCCGAGAAGCTGTCGCTGCGCCGCGACGATGCGGCCAATACCGGTGGCCTGGCCGGCCACGTCCGCGACGTCGTCTATCTCGGCGACGAATCGATCTTCCACGTCGCGCTGCAGACAGGCGCCACGGTGCAGGTCACGCGCATGAACGCCCAGCGGCGCGCATCCGCCGCGATCACGCGCGGCGATGCGGTTCGCGTCACCTGGGCTGACGACGCCGTCGTGGTGATGCCGCAATGAGCGCGACAGCTCGCACCGTCGCGCGCGGCGCGCCGTGGGGCCGCGCGGCGACGATCCTGGTGCCCTATCTCTGGCTGCTGCTGTTCTTCGCTGCGCCGTTTGCGATCGTCGCGGCCATCAGCCTGGGCGACTACACCCCTGACACGGTTCCGCCGGTGACGCTGACCTGGTCGGGCAAGGCCTATGCCCTGCTGGTCGGCGACGCGTTGTACGCCGCCGCCTACCTGAACTCGCTGCGCATCGCCGCCATCGCCACCATCGTCACGCTGCTGATCGGCTATCCCATGGCCTACACCATCGCCCGTGCCCCGGCGGGCTGGCGCGGGCCGCTGCTGATGGCGGTGATCCTGCCGTTCTGGACCTCGTTCCTGATCCGCATCTACGCCTGGATGGGAATCTTGTCCGAGAACGGACTCCTCAACCAGGTGCTGCGTGGCAGCGGCCTGGTCGACGATCCCGGCACGCTGCTCGGCACGGAATGGGCAATCTATCTCGGCATCGCCTACGCCTACCTGCCGTTCATGGTTTTGCCGCTCTACGCCTCGCTGGAGAAGATGGACGCCGCGTTGCTCGAGGCCGCGGCCGATCTCGGCGCCCGGCCATGGACCGCGTTCCGCACGGTCACCCTGCCGCTGTCGCTGCCCGGCATCGTCGGCGGCTGCCTGCTGGTGTTCATCCCGGCGGTCGGCGAGTTCGTGATTCCCGACCTGCTGGGCGGTACCGGCACCCTGATGATCGGCAAGGTGCTGTGGGACGAGTTCTTCTCCAACGGCGACTGGCCGATGGCCTCGGCCGTGGCGATGGCCATGCTGGTCGTGCTGGTGGCGCCCATCGTGCTGTTCCAGCGCGCCCGCGCGCGCGACCTGGCAGGCCGCTAGCCATGCCCGGCCGGACCTCCCGCCTGCTGCTGGCCGTGCTGGCATTCGGCTATGCGTTCCTCTACGTGCCGATTCTCACCATGATCGTCTATTCGTTCAACGAGTCGCGGCTGGTCACGGTGTGGAGCGGCTTCTCCGTCAAATGGTGGGGCGAGCTGCTGCGCAACGAGGCGATGCTCGACGCCGCCCTGCTGTCGTTCCAGATCGCGCTGGTCAATGCCTGTGTCGCCACCGTGCTGGGCACCATGGCGGGCTTTGCGCTGGCCCGCCATCCGCGTTTTCCGGGCCGCATCGCCTTCACCGGCCTGATCGCCGCACCTCTGGTCATGCCCGAGGTGATCATGGGGATCGCCAGCCTGCTGCTGTTCGTCGCGCTCGACCAGGTGCTGGGCTGGCCGCGGCGCGGCTTCGCCACCATCGCCATCGCCCATATCACCTTCTCGGCCGCCTATGTCGCCGTCGTGATCCAGTCGCGGCTTGCCGACTTCGATCGTGCCGTCGAGGAGGCCGCCATGGACCTCGGCGCGCGGCCCTTCACAGTGCTGCGCACCATCACCCTGCCGTTGATCGCGCCGTCGCTGGTGGCGGGCTGGCTGCTGGCCTTCACCTTGTCGATGGACGACCTGATCCTGACGCAGTTCGTTGCCGGGGCGCAGTCGCAGACCTTGCCGATGCTGGTCTATTCCAGCGTGCGGCTGGGCGTGAGCCCGCAGATCAACGTCCTGGCGACGATCATCGTCACGGTCGCGGGGGCTGCCATCGTCGGCGCGGGTTGGCTGATGAATCGCGCGCGCCGGCAGCGCGACCGCGACGCATACGCAGCCACGCGGCGTGCCTGACTCGGCGGTCGTCTCCTGATGGCCGGCGCAGGACGGGCGGCGCGATGCTCGCTGCCTACTGCAGGCTCCGCCTGCACGCGGCTGCGAACTGTGAGCATGTCATCTCGCGAACTTGACGGCGGATCAGTTTCTGGCGGATCGTTCGGCCCAACACGCCGACGGGAGGAAGCGGGATGATGAGGCGCAGGCAAGTGCTGGCCGGGACGGCGGGTGTCGTCGCGGCGCAGGTTGCGGGACCGGGCCTCGCCCAGACCAAGCCGGTCCTGGATGCGGGCTTGCCCGCTGGTGTCGGCACATCGGCCACGCTCGAGGCACTGCCCGGCAAGAAGCCGCTGATCAAGCTGTCGTACCGGCCGCCGAACTACGAGACGCCGATGGGCGTCTTCAAGGATGTGATCACACCCAACGATTCGTTCTTCGTGCGCTGGCATCTGGCCGACATTCCCGAAGTCGACGGCGCCAAGTGGGCATTGAACGTCGACGGCAAGACGCCCCTGTCGCTCTCCCTGGCGCAGTTGAAGAGCGACTTCACGCCGGCCGAGATCGTCGCCGTCTGCCAATGCTCGGGCAATCGTCGCGGCCTGTCCGATCCGCACGTGCCTGGCGTCGAGTGGGGCTATGGCGCCATGGGCAATGCGCGCTGGAAGGGTGCGCGCTTGAAGGACATCCTTGCCAAGGCGGGCGTGCCGGACGGCACCATCGAGGTCCAGGTCGACGGCGCCGACAAGGGGCTGCTCGACAAGACCCCGGACTTCGTCAAGAGCATCCCGCTGTCCAAGGCGCTCGATGAAAACACGCTGATCGCCTACGAGATGAACGGCGCGCAGCTACCGCATTTCAACGGCTTCCCGGCGCGCCTGATCGTGCCGGGCTGGACCGGGACCTACTGGATGAAGGCACTCACCAGCATCAAGCCCCTGACCAAGCCGGACGACAATTTCTGGATGAAGGCGGCCTATCGGGTGCCGGCGAAGCTGTTTCCCTCGGTCGAGCGGTTCACGTCGCAGGAGACCGCGGCCAACACGCCCATCACCGAGATCCTGGTGAACTCGATCATCACCAGCCATGCCAACGGCGAGAAGGTCAAGGCCGGTCCGCTGACCGTCAAGGGCATCGCCTGGGACGGCGGTTTCGGCATCCGCGATGTCGAGGTCTCGACAGATGGCGGCAAATCGTGGTCGACGGCGACGCTTGGCGCCGATCTCGGCCGCTTCTCCTTCCGCGAGTGGAGCTTCCCGGTCACCGCCCGTGCCGGCAAGCTGTCGATCCTGGCGCGCGCCAGCAACGGCGCCGGCCAGACGCAGGTTGCCAAGGCGCTGTTCAATCCCGCCGGCTATCACCACAACGTCTTCCACCACGTTACCGTCGACGTCGCTTGAGGAGGGCCGGATGATCACGTTCGCTCGCACGGCCCTGGTCGCCGCCAGTCTCCTGCTGCTGGCCGCGCCGGCGGCACAGGCCGACGAATTCGCCATCAAGCTGAAGCCCGGCGACGGCGCCGAGGTGACGCAAGGCCAGTGCGCCGCCTGCCACAGCCTCGACTACATCCAGATGAACTCGCCGTTTCCCAAACGGGCCGTCTGGGAAGCCGAAGTCAACAAGATGATCAAGATCTTCGGCGCCACCATCGAGGACAAGGACGCCAAGGCGATCATCGACTACCTGGCGAAGAACTACGGCAGTTGACGCCGCCGGGCCCCGCCCATCGGCTGCAACTTCGCTCGCAACAAGAGCCCAGCGGCGCCAGGCCCGGCGCCGCCGGCATCGGCCGTCAGGCGTTGGCGCGCTCGACCATCGCC
>JAHCJT010000279.1 GCA_026126245.1 Alphaproteobacteria bacterium | reverse complement strand
GCGCGCAAGGCCGCGGAAGAGAAGGCCGCCGCCGAAGCTGCGGCCAAGCGCAAGTCCGAGGAGGAAGCCCGCGCCAGGGCCGAAGCCGAGGCGGCGCGGCGGGCCGAGGACGAACGCCGTGCCGCTGAAGCGAGGGCGCGCGCCGAAGCAGCGGCCCGCGAAAAGGCCGAGGCCGAGGCGGCGCGCCGTGCCGAGGAAGAGGCCAAGCGCAGGGCTGAAGAGGAGGCACGCAAGGCGGCCGAGGACAAGGCCAGAGCGGAAGCCGACGCCAAGCGGCAAGCCGAGATCGCCGAAGCCGCCCTGCACCTCTCCGAACCGGACCGCAAGCGTGTCCAGGTGGCGCTGACGGCGCTTGGTTTCGATACACGCGGCAGCGATGGGGCGTTCGGCCCGCGCACGCGCGCCATGATCGCAGCCTGGCAAGCGAAACAGGGCGCAGCCGAGACCGGCTACATGACCGCGCTGCAACTCGCCGCCCTGCGCCAGCAAGCAGCGCCGGCCCTCGCGAAATACGACGAGGATCAGAAGAAGGCCGAGGACGACAAACGCAAGGCCGAGGAGGAAGCAAAACGCAAGCAGGAGGAAGATGCAAAGCGCAAGGCGGAAGAGCCGCAGCAGCAGGCGGCGACATCGCCGGCGCCGCCGCCGGGCGGTGGCGGCGTGGATGGCGTCTATGTCGGGGAGTTCTGCCAGGGCAGGCAGATGTCGTGCGTTTCAGCGAGCCTCACGGTTCGCGGCAGCGCGGCGCAGCTTGATTGGTCGATCAGTCGCTGCCGGGGGCGCGGTTCGATGTCGGTCAGGATTGACGCGTCCGGCGCCATCGCCGGCTCGACGTCGGGCTATCAAGGGGACTGCACCCCGGTTGTCGGCCGCGTCTGGGGCCGCCTGTCGGGAACGACCCTGTCGATCGAGGGTACATGGGGCGGCGGCGACAGCATTCGCGCGACGTTCAACAAAGGCGGCGCCCCCTTGCCGGCCCCACAGGAACCGCCACGGGAATCGCCGCCCGGTCCGCCGAGCGCCGCGGCGACACCATCGACCGGCGCAAAGGGTCCCGACGGCAGGTGGACAGGCGGCCTGAATTGCGAGAACGGACCAACGCCGACGCTGTCAATGTCGGTGACCGATGGATCGGGCAAGACGTCGTTCATGACGCGCTACGGGCCCGGCGGCGTATCAGTGCGCATCTCCGGCGACACCGCGTCCGGGGAGATTTCCTTCACCGGCCGTGAGGGCGGCACGTGGTCAGGTCCGCTCGGCGGGACGGTGAAGGACCAGTTGCTGACGGCGAGCGCCAACACCCGCGGCAGCGGCTTCAGTACGCCCATCCTGTGCAGGCTGCGTCTGGTTCGCCAGTAGCCGGCTCGCCCGCGACCACGCACCACGACGTCAAACGGCTGAACCAACGCCCAAGGTTCTCGCGCCCGTGCGGTCGACCACGCCGCCGGGCGCGACATCGACGTGATAGGCTCACCGCAAGTACTTGGCCTCCGCCTGTTTCATCGCCGGCACGCCCTGCAGCTCGAAGATGGTCTCGACCGGCACGATTCGACGGTCGGCCTCGGCGATGCCGCCGTCGCGGCGGATCCGGGCGAAGACCTCCTGCATGGCGGTGACGGCGGCGCGGATGGCATGGTTGCCATAGATCACCAGGCCGATCTTGCCCGTGGCCTTCATGTCGGCCTCGGTCAGCTCGGGATAGGCGGTCGGCACCAGCGCGATCTTACGGCTGCCATCCCAGCGTGCCGCGAAGTCCAGCACCTCGGCCGGCGTCTTCTGCTTGGAATGCACCAGGATCAGGTCGGCGCCGGCCGCCGCGTAGGCATGGGCGCGCTGCAGCGCCTCCGCCATGCCGGCACCGGCAATCAGCGCCTCGGTGCGGGCGATCACCAGCATGTCGCGATCGGGCCGGGCCGCGCACGCGGCCTCGACCTTGCCCTTGAATTCTTCCAGCCGCACCAGTTCCTGCCGGCCGCCGGCCAGCAGGCTGGTGTCCTTGGGGAAGATCTTGTCCTCCATCACGATGGCGCCAACGCCGGCGCGGCCATAGGCGCCGACCACGTGCATGACGTTGATGGCGTTACCGTAGCCGGTGTCGATGTCGGCGATCACCGGGATCGACACCTGCTCGGCGATCGCGCGTGTCATGTCGAGGTGCTGGCTCATCGACAGCAGGCTGGCGTCGGGCACGCCGTAGGCGGCCGACAACTCGAAGCCGCTGGCCCAGATGGCGTGGAAGCCGGCGCGCTCGGCCAGCCGCGCCGACAGCGGGTTGTGCGCCGCCATGGCATGCGCCAAGCCCTCACGGGCGATGTTGTCGCGCAATCGGCGGCCGGCGGTCATCTGGCAGTCTCCGTTGGTTGGCAGGCGGGCGGAGACTACCGCGCGACACCGTGCGACGGAAATGCCGCTGCCGCCGACGCCGGCACCTCCCGGCCATCTTGTATGACGTACGATGACATGCTAACCAGACGACCAAGGCGGCCAGGAGTTGAACGCCGGACCCAACCGGCGCCGCACATCGGGCTTGGCACAACGCGCCCGCAGGCCGTCGTCGCGCGCACCATGGGCGCGTCGGACCTGGGAGAAGACGATGACCAAGCGGTTCCTGATGCTCGCCGCCGGCGCCTGGGCGCTGGCCGCCACCGCCGGCAGCGCGACGGCGCAAACCACGCTGAAATTCGGCCACTACAACGCCGAGTCTCATCCCGTGCACAAGGCCGCGCTCCAGTTCGCGGCCAATGTCGAGAAACGCACCGGCGGCAAGGTCAAGATCCAGATCTTCCCCAACAACGCGCTCGGCGCGCCGCCGGAGATTCTCGAGCAGGCGCGCAACGGCGTCATCGACATCGCGATCCCGACCTCGGGCCAGCTCGACAAGTACGACAAGGCATTCGCGGCCCTGATGATCCCGTTCGCCTTCACAGATATCGAGCATGCCCGGCGCACGATGGATGGGCCGATGCAGAAGTGGCTGGAACCGCGGGCGCAGAAGATGGGCTTCGAGATCGTCGGCGTCTGGGAGTACGGCTTCCGCCACCTGACCAACAGCAAGCGGCCGATCCTGAAGCCCGAGGACGCCAAGGGCCTGAAGATCCGCACGCCGCCCGAAATCCAACTGTCGGCGGCGATGGCGGCACTGGGCGCCAACGTCCAGAAGATCGCCTTCCCTGAACTGTACCTGTCGCTGTCGCAGGGCGTCGTCGACGGCGAGGAAAATCCCGTCGCCACCATTCACAGCGCCAAGTTCTATGAGGTGCAGAAGTACCTGTCGCTGACCAGCCACATGTACCAGGCGATGTTCCACGTCGTGAATGCCGGCACGTGGAAAAAGCTGACCCCCGAACAGCAGAAGATCATCCGCGAGGAGTCGGCGGCGGCGGGCAAGCTGACCCGCGATCTGCTGCTGAGCCAGGAGAACGGCCTGATCGAGGACCTGAAGAAGAAAGGAATGCAGGTCGACAAGCCCGATCTGGCGCCGTTCAAGGCGGCCATGGGGCCGGCCCTGGACGAAATCCGCAAGTTTGCCGGCGCCGACAACGTGACGCAGTTCATGAAATACGTCGACGAGGCCCGCAAGTAGCGAGCGGGGAGACGGTCCCGGCCCTGCCTGATCGCACGACGCGTACCGGACTGCCATGCTGGTGCTGCTGATCTTCGGCGTCCTCGTCGTGCTGATCATGCTGGGCCTGCCGATCGCGGTCGCCATGGGGCTGACCGCCATCGGCTTTTTCATCGGCCTTGACGAGCCGCGCATGCTGGGCGCCACGGCGCAGCGCATGTACGCGTCGGTGTCGTCGATCCCGCTGCTGGCGATCCCGTTCTTCATCCTGGCCGGCAACCTGATGAACGTCGGCGGCATCACCGACCGCATCTTCGGCTTCGCCCGTACGCTGGTCGGCCACATCCGCGGCGGCATGGCGCATGTCAGCGTCGTGGCCTCGATGCTGTTCGCCGGCGTCACCGGCGCGGCGCTGGCCGAGGCGATGGGCCTGGGCGTGGTCGAGATCAAGGCGATGGACAGCGCCAAGTTCGACCGTCCGTTCTCGGCCGCCGTGGTGGCGTCATCGTCGACCATCGGCCCGGTGATCCCGCCTTCGATCCCCATGGTGATCTACGGCGCGCTGGCCGAGGTGTCAGTCGGTGCCCTGTTCCTCGGCGGCGTCGTGCCGGGCGTCATGATGGGCCTGGGCATCATGGTCATCATCTACGTCCTGGCGCGGCGGCGGTCGTACCGCAGCGAACCGCGCGCCAGCTTCGGGCAGATCGCGCGCAGCGGCCTCGATAGCGCACTGGGGCTCCTGACGCCGGTGCTCATCATGGGCGGAATCCTGGGCGGCTTCTTCACGCCGACGGAAGCGGCCGTGGTTGCCGTCGCCTACGCCATGCTGGTCGGCGCCTTCGTCTATCGCGAGCTCACGCCGCGGCTGCTGGCCCGCATCCTCTGGGACACGATCGAGCAGACCGTGCGGGTCATGTTCATCATCGCCGCCGCCGGCATGTTCGGCTGGCTGCTGGTCTACATCAGGGCAGCCCAGGAGGTCGTCACCCTGCTGACGACGATCACGACCAGCCCGGCGATGATCCTGCTGATCTTCAACATCGTGCTGCTGGTCCTGGGCTGCTTCATGGAAGGACTCGCCGTCATGCTGCTGACGGTGCCGATCTTCATGCCGGTGATCGCCCGCTTCGGCATCGATCCCGTTCATTTCGGCGTGGTGATGACGCTGAACCTGATGATCGGCCTGCTGACGCCACCCGTCGGCATGGTGCTCTACGCCGTCTCGACCGTGGCCGAAGTGTCGGTCGTCAGGCTCGCCCGCGAATTGCTGCCGTTCATCGCCGTGCTGGTCGGCGTGCTGGCGCTGATCACCTATGTGCCGGGACTGGTGACGTGGCTGCCCAACCTCGTGATGGGCACGACGCGATGAGCGCCATCGAGCAGGCCACCGGCCGGATCCTGCGCGTCGTGTGCGTCGTGCTGTTCGGTGCCGTCATGCTGCTGATGATGGCCATCGTATTGAACCGCATCCTCGCCCTCGGCAGCCTCGACTGGAGCGACGAGGTTGTCGAATTCCTGACCATCTGGCTGGTGTTCTGCGGCTCCGCCGAAGTGTGGCGCATGCGCCAGCACTTTTTCGTCGAGACCGTACCGCAGGCCATCGACGCCACCCGCTATGCGTCCGCCTACCGTGCCTTCCTTGCCCTGGCCGGTCTGGCGTTCGTCGCGGTGTTCACCTGGCAGTCGCTGGAGCTGATGCTGCGCGCCACCGACGAATCGCCCTACTTCTCGCTGTCGCGGCGGTTCTGGTACGCCGCGATGCCGCTCAGCGGCGCGCTGATGGTGCTGTTCTCGCTGCGCGAACTGTTCGATATCTTGACGGGACGCACCGCCCGCTAGGGCCGTGCCGACGCCGGCGACCGCCGCGTCCGCGACGGCCACGCACGCTGCGGCGCGGCGCGACTACCCCAAATCGGCTGTGCTGGCGCCGCGCCGCCGGTCGGATGCTAGGCCGCCTGCGGCTTCAGATTGACGTTGCGCCGCTTGCGGTTGATCTCGCGCAGGATCTCGATGCCGTCGGCGGCGATCGCCTCGCCAATCATGTACTCGCCCTCGCCCTTCAGCTCGTCCATGTCGATCCAGGCGCCGTACACGTGGCGGGTACGGTCGGTGATGATGCCGGCCTTCAACAGGGTCTTGATCAGGACGCGGAAGATGTTGGTGTCTTCCTTCATCGCGTCACGACGCATGTTGCTGCCGAACGACTCGCGCACCGCGTCCTTCACCCAGCGCCAGTCCAGGCCCAGCTCCTCGTAGATGTAGGT
>JAHCJT010000278.1 GCA_026126245.1 Alphaproteobacteria bacterium | reverse complement strand
CACTACCTTGTATTTGGGGCGCGCGAAGGCCGCGATCCGGGGCCCCTGTTCGCATCGGCATGGTATGCGGCCCGCTATCTTGACGGCGACTGCGCCAACACCAACCCGTTGCTGCACTACCTCAAGACGGGCGCCGCGACGGGCTGCGATCCGCACCCGCTGTTTGCTTCCGCCTGGTATTTGCAACGCAACCCGGACGTGGCGGCAGCAGGCTTCAACCCCCTGGTCCACTACCTGCTGCACGGCGGATCGGAGCGCCGCGATCCGCACCCGCTCTTTGATGCCGGCTGGTACGTGCGGCGGAATGCCGACGTTGCCGCGTCGGGACTCAACCCGCTGGCGCATTTCCTGACATTGGGCGCGGGCGAGGGGCGCGATCCGCATCCCCTGTTCAACACGGCGTGGTATTTGCAGCGCTATCCCGATGTTGCCGCTGCCAGGGTGAATGCGCTGATCCACTACCTCGGCTGGGGCGCGCGCGAGGGACGCGATCCGCACCCGGACTTTTCAACCTCGTGGTATCTGCAGCGCAATCCCGACGTGGCCGCATCGGGCGACAATCCGCTGATGCACTATGCCCTGAAGGGCCGCGCCGAGGGACGGGCGCCGCGGCCGCCGGCGCCGGAGGCGGGCAATGTACTGGCCGCCGCCGATATGCCCGACGCGCCGGCGTTGGCCGCCGCCGGCGTGAGCCCGACGGGAGGCCGGCGGGAGGGTGTTGCTGCGACCTATGGACAGCTCGTTTTCGACGAGTGGCGCAACCTGACGCTCGATCTGCCCGAAGTCCTGCGCCACATCGACATCATGCTGTACCGGCCCGACTTCGTCGTCGTCGTTGACGGTGCCGAGGGGGCGTCGCGCGACCGTACAGTGGCCTCGTTGCGACGACAGGTCTATCCGCGCTGGCACCTCGTCGAACCGACGGCCGACGCCATGGCGCCGCCCGCCGCCCTGTCCGACGCCAATGCCTTTCTTGTCTGGCTGGATGCGGGCGACGTGCTGCACGAGCGTGCGCTGTACGCCTTTGCCTGCGCGCTCAACCGCGATCCCACGGCTGACCTCGTCTACGCCGACGAGGACTGCCTGGAAGCGGACGGCATCCGGCGCCGTCCATTCTACAAGCCGGACTGGAGCCCGGACACGCTCGAGGGCTTCAACTATATCGGCTCCGCCGCATGCTTCCGGGGTCGTCTTGCGGCGGCCTGCTGGCACCCGCCGGTTCACCTCTACGATCTATCGCTGCGCGTCACCGAATGCGCCGGCAGCGTGCAGCACGTGCGGGCGGTGCTTTGGCACCGCCGGCGCAGCGCCGTCGACGCGCCGGGTGAGCTCCAGATCAACGCCGACCTCGCTGCATTGCGCGGCCGGCTGCAACGCAGCGGACGGGCCGGGACCGTGACGCCGCGGCGCGATGGGCGGGCCTGCTACGACGTTCGTATTGCCTTGCCATCGGTGCCGCTTGTCTCGGTGGTGATCCCGACGGCCGGCAAGATCGTCGATCTCGATGACGGCCGGCGCGTCGATCTGCTGACCAACTGTCTGGACACGATCGCCGACCGCTCGAGTTACCGCAATCTGGAGTTCATCATCGTCGACAACGGCGATCTGGGCGGTAGACGGATGGCAGCGCTGCACCATCGCGGCTGTCGGATGATCACCTACCGGGAACCACGGTTCAACGTCGCGCGCAAACTCAATCTCGGCGCCTCGATCGCGCGCGCCGACATGCTGCTGCTGCTCAACGACGACATCGAGCCGCTCGCTGCCGACTGGATCGAGCGGCTGCTGGAGCATTTCGAGAAGCCGCACGTTGGCGTCGTCGGTGCCAAGCTGCTCTATGCAGACGGGCGCATCCAGCATGCCGGCGTCGTGACCAACCACGGCAATCCGGATCACGTCAGGCGCAACCATCCGCGCGATGATCCGGGCTACTTCTTCAGCACCTGCGCCGCGCGCAACTACGCGGCGGTGACCGGCGCCTGCATGATGACCCGCACCGCCGTCTACCGCGCGGTCGGCGGCTATACGGAGGACTTGGCGGTTTCCTTCAACGATGTCGACTATTGCCTGAAAGTGCGCGAGCAGGGCCTGACCGTGGTCTATGCCCCCAAGGCCGAGCTGACCCACTTTGAATCACGATCGCGTACGCCGTCGCTGGACATGGCGGAATACGACTATTTCCAGAGCCGCTGGGCGCATCGCATCATCAGCGATCCGTTCTACAACGAGGACCGCTTGACGCTGGCGCCGCCGACGTTTGAGCCCTGTCACGCGTAGAGCGAGCGGCCGGCCCGGCGATGCCGGCGCGGCGATCGGTGCGGTGCGTTGTCCGCGCCGGCGAGGTCGCCGTCACATCGGCTTCTCGTCCAGGAAGCGCTGCACCAGCGCCATGGCTCGGGTGCGGTCCGTTCGCTGATGCGAGCGCGGCTGGTTGCGAGCGCCGGAGGTCAGGTAGAAGCGCTCGTAGAGCTCGACCCGGCTGGCCTGCACCGTGCCGGTGTAGTCCCCGGCGCGCCAGTGTGTCCACGAACGGTGCGCCCCATCCCGGTCGACGGCCCAGCCCTGCTGGTTTCGAGAGACGGGCACTCGGGGCGACCGGCCGCCCCGTCACGCGAAGGCCGGCGCGCGAGGCTCTGGCGCGCGGCCCGTGGCGCGGCGTAACGTGCGGCCCCGAGCCTGTCGGCGGCCCATGCCGGCGGCCGCGATCCACCAGGGGAGAGGGACGCCATGATCTACGAGCTTCGCACCTACACCATGCCGCCCGGCGCCTTGCCGAAATATCTCAAGCTCGCCGAGGAGGTCGGCCGGCCGGCGCGCGGCAACAACTACGGCATCAACCACGGCTATTGGACGAGCGAGTTCGGCACGCTGAACCAGATTTGGCATCTGTGGAGCTTCGAGAGCTACGACGAGCGCACGCGGCTGCGCGCCGAGCTGGCCAAGAACCCGAAATGGACCAACGACTACGTGGCCGCCATCAAGCCGCTGCTGCTGCGCCAGGACCTGCGGCTGCTCAATGCGCTGATCGACCCGCGCCCGCCGGCCGGCAGCGGCAATGTCTACGAGATCCGCATGTACCGCACCCATGTCGGCAACGCGCGGCCGTGGGCCGAGCTGTTCCAGTCGATCCTGCCGGTGCGCGAGAAATATTCGAAGATCGTCGGCCTGTGGACCGGCGAGTTCCCGCAGCCCAACGAGGCGGTCCATATGTGGGCCTACCCCGACCTCAACACGCGCATGGCGACCCGCGCCGCCGTCGCCAAGGATCCCGCCTGGCAGGAGTTTGTGCCCAAGTCCGGTCCGCAGCTCGCCGAGATGCAGTCGGTGCTGCTGCTGCCGACCAACTACTCGCCGATGAAGTAGCGCGGCGGCGTCAGGCGTCGCCGACCTGGAAATCGCCGGGTTGCGGCGGCGCGACGGGCACGAACAAGGTCCGATCCGGCTTGAGGTCGAGCAGCGGCGTTTCGTCGAGGCAGTCGAGGCCGCGCACCAGCACGGTGGCGCCCTCGACATCGACCAGCGTGGCGATCGAGGTGCCGATCGGGTTGGGCCGCACCGGCGTGCGCAGCGAGAAGGTGCCGCGGCTGGCGCCGTCGTTGGCCGGGCTCTGGCGCACGAGATCGCGCCGCGACAGGTGCAGCCAGTACAGGACTTCGAGGCGCCCATAGGCCCCGATGCCGTCAAGCGCGGCGGCCCAGGGCTCGAACACCTCGATGCGGCAGATCGGCCCGTCGGCGCGGCCCTGACGCGGGCAGACGAGGCGCGATTGCCACGGTGTGCGGATGCGGCCGATGAAATACAGGCCGGCATCGGGCGTCGCCGGCAGCGCGACGGCGATTTCGGAGCGGCGGATCTCGTTCTCGCGCACCATGGCGTTCACCGGAGGGCGATCGACGGCCGGCGGACGCACCGGACGTGCCGGCAGGGATGGTGTCGGGCGGCGGTCAATTGACTCGCTCCGGCGCCAGATCGCCGCTGGCGCGCCGACCGGCCAGCGACGAGGCGAGGCTTGCGGCATCCCGGTCGCTGAGCGCGAAGGACACCTCGAAACTGTCGGGCGTGCGCAGGGTCAGGATCAGGTGCCTGCCATCGGTCGCCAGCTCGAGCGTCCAGCCGCCGACGGGATAGACCAGGCGCAACGTATCGTCATGGTACTTGGCGCGCAGCGCCTGCGCCGCCACGCGCGGCAAGGTCATGATCAGCGACCGCAGGCAGTCGGCCGGCAGGGTCAGCGACGCGGCGGCCCCGTCGCTGTTCTCGAAGTTCAGCCGGAAGGCGTCGCCGCCGGGCTCGACCTGGAAGGTCCTCAGCGCTCTGCCGACGATCCGCATGAATGCCGACCCCCCGAAATCGGAAAGCGATATATTTGTTTGAATATAACGAATCGGCACCGGCGCTGACCAGCGGTTTCTTTCGCTGCCGCCAGGGCCGGCACGCCGCGCCGGGCGCGGGCGGTGCGCGCGAAGGGAATGCCTGCCGTCGTCATATCCGCATAAATATAACGGTTGGCTCCCGGGCGCGAAGCGATATAGTCGCACGGACATATCGGGTGTCCGAGGAGAAGCAAGATGGACGGGGGCAAGCGGAGCGTGCTGCGCGCTCGGGCCGGGGTGTTGTTGGGGGTGGTCCTGTCGGGCCTCGTCGCCGGGCAGCCGGCGACGGCGCAGTCGCGGCCGGTGGTGGTGTTCGCGGCCGCCAGCCTGAAGACGGCGCTGGACGACATCGCGGCGCAGTGGGCGCGGCAGACCGGACGGCAGACCAGGATCTCCTATGCCGCCAGCTCGGCGCTGGCCCGGCAGATCGAGGGTGGCGCGCCGGCCGATCTCTACATGTCCGCCGACCTCGACTGGATGGACTACGTCGCCGAGCGCCGGCTGATCAAGCCCGACAGCCGCGGCAATCTGCTGGGCAACCGCATCGTGCTGATCGCGCCGGCCGCCTCCAAGGTCGAGACGAAGATCGGCCCCGGCTTCCCGCTGCGCGCGTTGCTGGGCGACGGACGGCTGGCGATGGCCAATGTCGAGGCGGTGCCGGCCGGCAAATACGGCAAGGCCGCGCTCGAGGTGCTCGGTTCCTGGAACGGTGTGAAGGATCGCGTCGCCCAGGCCGAGAACGTGCGCGCGGCGCTGCTGCTGGTGGCGCGCGGCGAGGCGCCGCTCGGCATCGTCTACAGCACCGACGCGGCCTCAGAGCCCAAGGTGAAGACCGTCGGCATGTTCCCTGAGAACACGCATCCGCCGATCGTCTATCCCTTCGCGGTGCTTACGAATTCCAAGAACGCGGCGGCGGCGCCCTACGCGGCCTTCCTCCGCAGCGCCAAGGCCAAGGCGATCCTGGAGAAGCACGGCTTTGCCGTGATCGGCGGGCCGACGAATTGACGCCGCACGGGGCGGCTTGACCGCGCCGTCGCGACAAGGCGTGCTGGTGCCATGTTCGCGCTGACCGCCGACGAGCTCGTCGCCATCAAGCTGAGTTTGCGGATCGCCCTGTGGGCGACGATCGTGAGCCTGCCGCTCGGTATCGCCGTGGCGATGCTGCTGGCGCGCTGCGAATTCTGGGGCAAGTCGATCGTCAACGGACTCGTCCACCTGCCGCTCATCATGCCGCCGGTGGTGACCGGCTATCTGCTGCTGCTGCTGTTCGGACGCCAGGGGCCGATCGGCGCTTTCCTCGCCGAGCATTTCGATATCGTGTTCGCGTTCCGCTGGACAGGCGCTGCGCTGGCCTGCGGCGTGATGGGCTTTCCACTGCTGGTGCGCGCCATCCGGCTTTCCATCGAGACCGTTGACCGGCGGCTCGAATCGGCGGCGGGCACCTTGTGCGCGAACCGCTTTTGGGTTTTCGCCACGATCACGCTGCCGT
>JAHCJT010000277.1 GCA_026126245.1 Alphaproteobacteria bacterium | reverse complement strand
TAGTGATCGCCATCGAGCACGGCGCGGCTGCGCAACGCCGCGGCGTCGGAACCGGCGCTGGGCTCGGTCAGGCAGTAGCTGGCGAAGTGCTCCATCGAGCAGATCTTGGGCAGGAAGCGGTGGCGCTGCGCCGCGTCGCCGAAGGCGTCGATCATCCATGCCGCCATGTTATGGATGGAGATGTAGGCCGCCGTGCTGGGACAGGCCGCCGCCAGCTCTTCCATGATCAGCGCCGCGTCGAGACGCGAGAGCCCGCTGCCGCCGACGTCGTCTTTGACATAAATGCCGCCGAAGCCGAGCTGCGCCGCCTCGCGCAGCGTTTCCTCGGGGAATATCTTCTCGGCGTCCCAGCTTGCGGCATGCGGCGCCATCCGGTCGCGCGCGAAATCGCGGGCCGTTTGCCGGAACGCCTCCTGATCCTCGCTCAGGGTGAAATCCATGGCTCCCCCGCCGACCGCGCGCGGATCATAGGGAAGGTCCCCCGCCTGTCAACGAAGCGGCCTCTCGCCGGGCGAAACCGCGGCCAGGCCGGTGCCACCATCGCCGACCCGCGACAGGTTCATGGCCCGCGTGCACGGCGTGGGGGCCTGTGGCGCGCTCGGCACGCGCTCCAGCACGAAGACCGAGCAGCCGGGGCCCTGCACCTGGCCGCGCATGCGTGTGCCGAAGGCTTCCATGCGGCCGATGAAGTTGACCGTGACGTAGTTCGGCGGCTGCCACAGCCACTGGCTCTCGTCGCTCAGCAGGCGCACTTCACGGCTCGCCGGGTCGTAGCGCCCCTTCAGCCGGTAGCAACCGCTGGGCACGTCGGGATTCTCCGGCACGGCGTAAAACAGGAACAGGCCGTCGGCGCCGATATCGGCCGACTGGCGGATGGTGATGGTGACGCCGGTAATGCCCTGGGCGCAGTCATACTTGCCCTGCCAGTAGCCGGTCAGCGCCGCGTCCTGCCCCTCGGCTGGCATGGCCGACAGGGCCGCCAACAATCCCGCCAGAGCGAGCCGTCTCATCTGCCTCTCCAAACCGCGTGCCGATCCGCCGCCCCTGTCAACGCGCCCGGCGAGCGACTAGGATCGCCGCCGTCCATCGCCGTTTTCGTCAGCCGGAGTCTACACCATGTGGCGCGACCTCACTCCCCCGGAAGCCGCAACCCTGCCCGAAGCCCGGCTCGGCGGCGCGCTGCTGGCGATGTTCGTCTTCGCCGTGCTGTCCGTCGTGGCGCTGATTGTCGCGGCGCTGGTGATCGCCATCGCGGCCTCGGCCCGTGGCGGCGGCGATTGGTTCCGCGGCGGGCCGCAGATGGTGGCGTTTCTGGTGCCGAGCGTGTTCATCGCGGTGCTGGCGGCGGTCTTCGCCATCATGACCCTGGCGCGGGCGCGGGCCACGCCGGGCGTGCTCAGCGCCGGCATGATCGTGTGGATGGTCTTGCGGCTGCTGTTCACCATCGGCGCGCAGATCGCGATGGCCGCCCAGTTCGGCCGCAGCGGCAATCCGATGCTGCTGACGAGCCTGATGCCGGCCCTGGTCAGCCTGGCGGCCGACGCCATCGCCGTGGCCGCCGTCTGCGGCTACATGGCCGACGGCACGCGGCCCAACGCCTACTACCTGCACCGCATACGCACCGGCCGGTAACGCGTTGACGGCCGGCGCGGCGCGCCTATAACCGTCGGCGGCTGCCGCGGAGAGTTGCATGTCACAGCGCCACACCACGCTCGGCTCGTACCCGACCACGCGCATGCGCCGCAACCGGCGCAGCGACTGGTCGCGCCGCCTGGTGGCCGAAACCAAGCTCAGCGTCGACGACCTGATCTGGCCGGTGTTCGTGCAGGAAGGCAGCAACAGCCGCACGCCGGTGGCCTCGATGCCCGGCGTCGACCGGCTTTCGGTCGACCTGTTCGTCGAGGCGCTGAAGCAGGCGCGAGACCTCGGCATCCCGGCGGTGGCGATCTTCCCCGAGGTCGATGCCGCGAAAAAGACCAGCGACGCGCGCGAGGCCTACAATCCTGACAACCTGGTGTGCCGTGCCATCCGCGCCGCCAAGAAGTCGGTGCCCGGCATCGGCATCGTCTGCGACGTGGCGCTCGATCCCTTCAACGCCGACGGCCACGACGGCATCGTGCGCGACGGCGAGATCCTCAACGACGAATCGATCGAGGTGATGACCAGGCAGGCGCTGGTCCAGAGCGAGGCCGGCTGCGACGTGCAGGCGCCGTCCGACATGATGGACGGCCGCATCGGCGCCTTCCGCAAGGCGATGGACGCGGCCGGCTACCAGCACGTTCAGATCATGTCCTATGCCGCCAAGTACGCCTCGGCGTTCTACAACCCGTTCCGCGACGCCATCGGCAGCTCGGGCGCCCTGAAGGGCGACAAGAAGACCTACCAGATGGACCCGGCCAATTCCGACGAGGCGCTGCGCGAGGTCGGCCACGACATCGCCGAGGGCGCCGACATGGTGATGGTCAAGCCCGGCCTGCCCTATCTCGACATCGTGCGCCGCGTGAAGGACGCCTTCGGCGTGCCGACCTACGCCTACCAGGTGAGTGGCGAGTACGCCATGCTGCGCGGCGCCGCCGACCGTGGCTGGCTCGACTGGGAAAAGGTGCTGCTTGAGACCCTGAGCTGCTTCAAGCGTGCCGGTTGCGATGGCATCCTGACCTACGGCGCCGTCGACGCCGCCAGGCTGCTGCGCGGCAAGTGATCGACGCACGCTTTTCCCTCGCTGCGCTCGTGATGACAGACCCGGCGCTCGACACCACTCCCGTGTCGCGACGCCAAATGATCGACGCGCCACTACCGCAACCCACCGCATGCGCACCATCGAGTCGGCGCGCGCCCTGCTGATCGATCCGCACGATCGCGTGCTGCTGATGCGGCTGGCCGCCGGCCGCATCGCACTGTCGGACAACGCTGCCGCGACACGCCCGACGTTCTGGGTGACTCCGGGCGGCTCGCTCGATGCCGGGGAAAGCTTCGAGGCCGCCCTGCTGCGCGAGATCTGGGAAGAGACCGGTCTGCGCCTGACCGAGCCCGGCCGCTGGGTGTGGACCGGCGAGCGCGAGCTGGAGCGCAACGGCGAGCGGATCATGACCGTGGCGCGCGTCTTCGCGCAGCGGGTCGCCGCCTTCGAGCCCGCCCCGCCGCAGCTCACGGCCGAGGAGCACGACAGCTTCCGCGGCTTCCGCTGGTGGTCGGTGGCCGACATCGCCGCCTCGCCCGAGCGCTTCGTGCCGCGCCATCTCGCCCGGCTGCTGCCGCCGATCCTGCGTGGCGACTGGCCGGCAGAACCGATCCGCGTCGATGTGTAGGGCACATCACTGGAGGCAAGGTGATCGGCGAACAGGAAGCAACCTTCCTCGGCGAGGCAGGACTATCGCAAAATGAAAATTTGCCGTGATTTTCTGTCATCCTGAGCGCAGCGAAGGACCTTGCGGTGATGCTGACGGTCGATGGCTGTGCCGGCAAATCACCGCTCCTGCAGTGCTTGCTCCAACCACCGCAAGGTCCTTCGCTGCGCTCAGGACGACGGCCAATGCACCAAATGCAATGGCCATACTCCGCCGGGGGAAGGCCGGCTGATGCTGATATTGTGCCCGGCGGCTAAGGCACGCCGGGGAAGCTGCTCACGTACTGGATCTTGATGTCGGGGAACGACGTCACGAGCTGCACCTTGAGGTCGGGAAACGACGACACCTCCTGCCATTTGCCGCAGGCGTCGGGAAAAGACCCCACCTTCATCACTTTCAGGTCGGGGAACGACTTCACCACCTCGACCTTCACGTCGCCGCCGGAATTCACGAACTGCACCTTGCCCCACAGCTTCTTGCCGCCGAAGGTGCAGTCCTTGCCGACCTTGTCGCCGGCCAGCGCACTGCCTGCGCCCAGCAGCAGGACGATCGCCGCCAGTCGCAGCATAGCAACCCTCATGACGTCACCTCCCCGATGAACCGCTCGATCGCCCGATCATGCCACGGCGCGGCGGCGTCCGCCGCATGGAAGCCGACATGGCCGCCGCCCTCGGCCAGCAGCGGCGTCAGGGCCGGGTTGGCCGCCCAGTCGACGCCGCGGTAGATGTCGATCGGAATCCAGGGATCGTCGGCTGCCGCGATCAGCAGGCTCGGCACCCCGATCGCCGGCATGAAGCGCAGCGCCTTGTTCTTGTCGTAGTAATCCTCGGCGCCGGCGAAGCCGTGTCGCGGCGCGATAAAGCGGTCGTCGTACTCCCAGACGTTGCGCGCGCTCAGGATGGCGGCGCGCTCCGCTTCGGTCAGGCGCGCCCCCGGCGCCGTCGCCTCGCGCTTCATCATGGCGATGATGTAGCTATGGTACAGCCGGTTGCGCGGCCGCAGCATATGCCGGCAGGTCGCCGACAGGTCGATCGGGGCGCATACCGACACGGCGGCGCGCAGCGCCGCCGCCGCGCCCTCCTCGCCAAGGTATTTCAGCAGCATGTTGCCGCCCAGCGAGAAGCCGACCGCCACAAGGCCGCGCGTGCGCAGGTCGTCGGGCAGGAGCCGCAGCACGGCGCGGAAATCCTGCGAGCGACCGGCATAGTAGATGTCGCCGCAAAGCGGCCGCGACGGTCCGGCGGCGCGCAGGTTCAGGCGCAGCACGACATGACCCAGCGCCAGGAAATGCCGCGCCGTGTTCAGCATGTAGGCGCTGTCCTCGCAGCCGGTCAGCCCGTGGACCAGGATCAGCGCCGGTCCGCCGTTGTCGACGGCCGGTCGGTCGAGCATCGCCAGCAGCGTATCGCCGCTGCCATCGTCCATCGGCAGGCGCAGCCGCTCGCTTGACGCGGCGCGCAGCCGCGGCGACGGCGGCACGAGCCGGTTGGCGACCGTCTGCAGGTCGCCCGTCAGCCACGGAAAGCGCGGCCGGAACGGCGGCAGGTCGAGTTGCGCGAGCGTCATCGCCGGCTGTTGTACCCGGCCGCCCGCGCGAAGCGAAGTCCCGGCGTGTATCGGCGGACCGTATTCGAGGGTGTGGCCGCCGGTGCCCAGCATGCTAGAGAAGGCCGCCATGTCGATCGCCCCACCATCATCGCGCCGGGCCGCGCGCGCGTTGCGAGCGCGGCGCGGCCTCTGCGTCGTGCCATGACCCGCCGCCCCTATGTGCTCGGCGTCGCGCTGGTCGCCGCCGCCGCGCTGTGCTGGAGCTTCGGCGGCGTGGTGGTGCGCGGCCTGCAGGCCGGCGCCTGGGAGGTCGTGTTCTGGCGCTCGTCGTTCATGGCGGTGGTGGTCGGTCTCTACCTCGCGATCTGGCACCGACGACGCGCCATCGACGGCCTACGCCGCGCCGCGGGCCCCATGCTGCTGAGCGGCCTCTGCCTGTCGGGATCTTTCATCGGCTTCATCCTGGCGTTGAAGGTGACGACGGTCGCCAATGTGTTGGTCGTGCTGGCCTCGGCGCCGCTGATGGCGGCGGTGATGGCGCGGGTGCTGCTGCGCGAGCCGGTGCGCGGCCACACCTGGCTGGTCATGCTCGCCGCGCTCGGCGGCGTCGGCCTGATGGTCAACGACGCGCTGTCGACCCACGGCATCGAGGGCTCGCTGCTGGCCGCGCTGTGCGCCGCCGCCTTCGCGGCCAACATGGTGGTGGTGCGCACGCGGCCGGACGTCGACATGATGCCGACCGTGGTTCTGGCCGGCCTGATCTCCAGCGCCATCACCCTGCCGCTGGCCTGGCCGTTCCCGGCGCCGCTGCGCGACGTGCCGTGGCTGGCCTTCCTTGGCGTGGTGCAGCTCGGGCTGGGGCTGGTGCTGTTCACCATCGGCCTGCGCTACCTGCCCGCCGCCCAGGCCAGCCTGGTGGCGCTGATCGAGACGGTGCTGGGGCCGCTGTGGGTATGGCTGGCGTTCGACGAAGCGCCCAGCGCCGCCGGCCTGGCC
>JAHCJT010000276.1 GCA_026126245.1 Alphaproteobacteria bacterium | reverse complement strand
CGCGACATTTGGGTATTGGGGAGTATGGGGGCTGCATCGTCACTGTCGTTTTGGCTTGTCTGGCGGCTTGGTCGCTAGAAGACACGTGGGAATAGGATGCAGATCCCAGGCCCGCAGATGCTTTGCTGTGCGTCACGAGGAAAACTGTGTCGGTGATTCGCGGCAAGTCAAATAGGGACGAGAAAAGACGGGTAGCGCAAGGTTGCCTTGCATCGCGCTTGCTTTCCACGGTGCGATCTACACCGCTAGGATCGCGCCGCCATTTCAGGGAGACGGCATGACCGCGGCCACCGCCGACTGGCGCGACCAGATTTTCGAGACGCTGAAGGCGCACGACATCAAGCAGGTCTACTACGTGCCCGATGCCGGCCATGCGCGGCTGATCGAGCAGTGCCAGACCTCCAACGCCATGCGCGCCATCGTCATGACCACCGAGGAAGAGGCGATGGCCGGCTCGCTCGGCGCCTGGCTGGGCGGCGAGAAGAGCGTCACGCTGATGCAGTCCTCGGGCGTCGGCAACTGCATCAACATGCTGGGGCTCAGCAAGACGCTGCGCTATCCCATGCTGATGCTGATCACCATGCGCGGCGATTTCGGCGAGATGAATCCGTGGCAGAACGCCATGGGCCAGGCGACGCCCAAGGTGCTCGAGGCGACCGGCTGTGTCGTCTACTCAGTCGATCGGGCCGATGACGTGCAGGCCACCGTCAATGCCGCCGCCAACCTGGCGTTCGAGGGCAACCAGTCGGTCGCCGTGCTGCTGCGCCAGAAGCTGATCGGCGCCAAGAGCTTCGGGAAGAAGTGACATGACCGCCACCCTGCATCGCCGCGACGTCGTGAAGGCGCTGATGAAAGATCCGACCGACGATCTGCTGGTGATCGCCGGCCTGGGCCAGTGCACCTGGGACATCACCGCTGCCGGCGACCGGCCGCAGAACCTGCCGCTGTGGGGCGGCATGGGCGGCGCGGCGATGATCGGGCTCGGCCTGGCGCTGGCCCAGCCACGCAAGCGCGTGCTGGTCATCACCGGCGACGGCGACATGCTGATGGGGATGGGCTCGCTGGCGACGATCGCGGCGCAGCGGCCGGCCAATCTCGCCATCGTCGTGCTCGACAACGAGAAGTTCGGCGAAACCGGCAACCAGGCGACCCACCCCGAGCCGGCCAGCGCCGCGGCCAGCGATCGCGGCGCCGGCACCGATCTGGCGGCGGTGGCGCACGGCTGCGGCATCGCCGACAGCGCCACCGTGACGGCGGAATCCGATGTGGCGCAGCTGGCGAAGGACGTCCGCGGCAAGGGCGGGCCGATCTTTCGCGTCGTGAAGGTGATGGTCGAGGCGCTACCGGCGGCCATGCCGCCCAAGGACGGTGCCTACCTGAAGGACCGCTTCCGCCAGGCCGTGCTCGGCACGCCCTGACCGCAGCCGTTGCCCCTCCATGGACCGGGTGAGTCGGGCAAAGCGGGGGGTCTTTTGCCGATTGCGGTCTTGTTCAACGCAGCGCTTCTGACTGAACATCCGCCTCCTCCCGTCCGGGAGAAGGAACGCGATTGACCGTGTCCGCACCTGCCGTCCTGCGTCTGCTGATCCTGGCGCGCGCCTTGCGGGCCTTCGCCGACGGCCTTGTCAGTGTGCTGTTGCCGCTGCACCTGCTGCGGCTGGGCTACAGCGCCTTCGATGTCGGCGTGATCGCCACCGCCACCCTGCTGGGATCGGCGCTGCTGACCCTGGCGGTCGGCTTGTGGTCGGCGCGCCTGCCGCGGCGAGCGGTGATGCTGGGCGGCTGCGGCCTGATGGTCGCGACCGGCCTGGCGTTCTTCAGCCTGGAAGGTTTCTGGGCGCTGCTGCTGGCGGCGCTGGTCGGCACGCTCAACCCGTCGATCGGCGACGTCAGCCTGTTCCTGCCGGCCGAACAGGCGCGCATGGCCGACCTCGCGCCGGCGGAGCGGCGCACGACCGTATTCGCGCGCTACAGCCTGTTCGCCAGCCTGGCCGGGGCTGCCGGCACGTGGGGGGCGGAGGCCTTCGACCGCTTCGGCTGGCCATCGGCAACGGTCTTTCTCAGCTATGTCGTGGTCGGCCTGGTGGTCGCCGCGATCTACGCCGTTGCGATGCCGCCGCGAGTCGATGCCGCTACTGAGCCGCCGGCCGCCGGCCTGTCTCCCGAGACGCGGCGGCCGATCCTGGTGCTGACTGGCCTGTTCTGCCTCGACGCCTTCGGCGGCGGCTTCGTGCTGCAGTCGCTGATCGCGCTGTGGCTGTTCGACCGCTTCGGCTTCTCGCTGGCTGACGCCAGCCGCACGCTGTTCGTGATGAGCGTGCTGGCGGCGTTCTCGCATCTGGCGGCGCCGGTGGTGGCGCGTCGCATCGGCCTGGTCAACACCATGGTGTTCACCCACCTGCCGTCCAACCTGTTCCTCATGCTGGCGCCCTTCGCGCCCAGCCTCGAGATTGCGCTGGCGCTACTGTTCCTGCGCAGCGCGCTGTCGTCGATGGACGTGGCGCCGCGCACCGCGCTGGTGCTGTCGCTGGTGCCGCCGGCCGAACGGGCGGCCGCGACCAGCGTCACGGCCGTGCCGCGGGCGCTGGCCTCGGCCGGCGCGCCGATCATCGCCGGCTGGCTGCTGGCTGCCTCGCCGTTCGGCTGGGCGGTCGTGGTGGGCGGCGGGCTGAAGGCGGGCTACGATGTGCTGTTGCTGTTGGTCGGCCGGCGTCTGGCGCGCGAGCGCGGCGTCACCGACTTCCGATGAACGCCGACAGGAGGAAATGATGGCGAAATCGACGGTGAAGCCCAAGCCCGCCAACCCGCGCGTGTTCAAGAAGGGGCTCGATATCCGCAAGAAGGTGCTCGGCAAGGCCTATGTCGAGAACTCCATGGCCAGCGCCGACGACTTCATGATGGCGTTCCAGGAGATCACCACGGAGTACTGCTGGGGCTATGTCTGGGGCCGGCCGGGCCTGTCGAAGAAGACGCGCAGCATGCTGAACCTGGCGATGCTGGCGGCGCTCAACCGTGGCCCGGAGCTGAAGCTGCACGTCAACGGCGCGCTGACCAACGGCGTCAGCAAGGAAGAGATGAAGGAGATCTTCCTGCAGGTCGCGATCTATTGCGGCATCCCTGCCGGGCTCGACGCCTTCAAGACGGCCCGCGACGTCTTCAAGGAGCGTGGCGTGTGATGCGCGCCGCGATGTTCGCCGCGGCCATCGGGCTGGCGCTGGCCTCGCCGGCCGCGGCGGAGTCGTTCGACGGCACCTATGCTGGCACCATCTCCTGCGAGTCAATCGTCGGGGTGTCCCAGAGACCTTTACGTGGATCGTTCAAGATGACGATCAACGCGGCGGCTGCGCGCTACGAGCGTGAGATCCAAACCGGCCAAGGGCAGCCGACGGGCGTGTTCGAGCGCGGCAGCGGCTCGGTCACGCCGGCGGGCGTTGTCACGCTCACAGGCGCGGCGCAGATCGGCGGTTCCAATGCCACCGCCAACTACAATGGTACCATTACCGGCGGCGTGGCGCGCCTAACCGGCATTCAAAAATGGACCAAATCTGGCGACCGCAAGTGCAGCATCGAGGCCAGGGTCGCGCGGTGAGGGCAGCCGAAGCCGTGCCGCGTGACATCCTGGTGCGCGCGGCACGGGCCGGCGAGGCGGACGCGCTCTCGGCCCTGTGCCAGCGCTCCAAGCGGCACTGGGGCTATGACGACGACTTCATGGTGCGCTCGGCGGCATCGCTGACCGTGGGACAGGCGGCGATTGGCGACGGCCGGGTGTTCGTCGCGGCGTTCACCGACCAGCCCGACCAGCGCCTGGGCGTTGCCGAGCTGGCACCGCTGGACGACGGTGTCATCGATCTCGACAAGCTGTTCGTCGATCCGCCGGCGATCGGTCATGGCGCCGGTGGACTGCTGTTCCTGCGCGCGGCGCTCGCGGCGCGCCAGCGCGGTGCGCGGTGGTTAACGATCCTGGCCGACCCCAACGCCGCGGCGTTCTACGAGAAGATGGGCGCCCGCTTTGTGCGCATGGCACCGTCCGATGCCATCCCCGGCCGCGAGCTGCCGTTCTACGCATTCGATCTGACGGCATTTGCGTCGCCGGGACGTGCTGGCGACGGATGACACCGGCAGCGTTGCACCGCATGATTGGCGGTGCCGGGCCGGGGCCCGATCCGGCGTGATTCGGAGACCATCGCTCCATGGACGTGTCGGCGTGGCTCAAGCAGCTCGGACTGGGCGACTATGTGGCCGCTTTCGCCGCCAACCATGTCGATGCTGCGACGCTGCGCCAGCTCACCGTCGATGATCTGCGCGAACTCGGCGTCGCGTCGATCGGTCATCGCCGACGCCTGCTCGACGCCATCGCCCGGCTGGGTGAGGCACCGGACGACGCGCAGTCCGGGCCGGTGGCGTCGATGGAGGCGGAACGCCGCCCCGTTGCGGTGCTGTTCGCCGATCTGTGCGGCTTTACCGCCATGACGCGCGGTCTGGCTGACGAGCAGGTGCATGCGCTGCTCGACCGCTATCTCGCCATGGCCGACGAGATCGTCAAGCGCCACGGCGGCACCGTCGACAAGCACATCGGCGACGCCGTCATGGCACTGTTCGGCGCGCCGGTGGCGCATGGCGATGACATGTTGCGGGCCGTGCGCGCGGCCCTGGAGCTTCGGGCGCGCATGCCGGGCCTGTCGCAAGCACTGGGGCGCCAGCTGGCGATGCATGCCGGACTGGCGGCCGGCGAGGTCATCGTCGGCGCCTCGGGAGGCGGCTATACCGCGGTCGGCGAGACCGTCAACCTGGCGTCGCGGCTGACCGATCTCGCGCCGCCCGGCGAGATCTTCGTGTCCGAGCCAGTGCAACGGGCGCTGGCGGGACGCGCCGTGTTCGAGGCGCGCGGGCCTCAGGCGATCAAGGGCTTCGATGCGGCGGTCGACGTCTGGCGGCTGGCCGGGCTGGGCGATCCTGAGGCGGCCGCGTCGGTCACGCCGTTTGTCGGCCGCAGCGCCGAACTGGCGCAAGTCACGGCGCTGCTCGACAGCTGTGCGGCACAGGGCGCCGGCGGCGTGGTCTACGTGCGCGGCGAGCCCGGCATCGGCAAGAGCCGGCTGGTCGGCGAGGCGAGGATGCTGGCGGCGCAGCGCGCCATCGCGTGCCATGTCTGTCACGTGCTCGACTTCGGCGCCGGCCATGAGCGCGATCCGCTGCGGCGGCTGGCCGACAGCCTGCTGGGCGTCGTGCCCGACTCGGGTCCGGACGTTCGAGCCGCGGCGGTGGACACGGTTCTTGCGGCTGGTCCGGTGGAAGCGCGGCTTCTGCCGTTCCTCCGCGAGCTGGCCGAGGCGCCGCTGACGCCGGCGCTGCGGGGTCTGATCGATGCGTCGGACGAGACCAGCCGGCGCCGCGGTCGGCGCGAGGCGTTGGCGCAGCTGGTGCTGTGGGCACTGCTACGCAAGCCGATTCTCCTGGTCGTCGAGGATGTGCACTGGGCCGATGCCTCGCTGATCGAGACGCTGCTGCCGCTTGCGCGCCTGGCGGGCGACCGGCCGCTGCTGCTGACCTTGACCTCGCGGCCGGAAAACGAACGGCTCTACGAAGCGCTGCGTGTGCAGCCCGGCGGGGCACCGCTGGTCGCCATCGATCTCGGTCCGCTGCGACTGCAGGACGCCACCGCGATTGTCGGCCGTCTCGCCCGCCTGCCCGAAGCCACCCTGCGCCAGTACATCGAGCGCGCCGGTGGCAATCCGCTGTTCCTCGAGCAACTGTTGCGCAACGCCACCGAGGCCGCAGGCGACCTGCCGCCGTCCCTGCGCGGGCTCGTGCTGGCGCGGGTCGACCGACTGGCGCCGGGTGATCGTACCGCGCTGCAGGCCGCCGCCGTTCTGGGCGAGCGCTTCGATCCGTCAG
>JAHCJT010000275.1 GCA_026126245.1 Alphaproteobacteria bacterium | reverse complement strand
CTGCTGCGCTGGACGCGCTGGCAGGTGGGCGGACTGCTGCGGCGCGGCGAGCGCGTCGTGCCGTTCGTCGACGGCGCGCGCCTGGCCCTGCGCCGGGGTATGACCGGGGCGACCCAGAACCTTTACTGCGGCTTGGCCGATTACAAGGAGATGGCGTTTCTCCTGCATCTGCTGCGTCCGCATGACCTGTTTGTCGATGTCGGCGCCAATGTCGGCGTCTACACGATCCTGGCCGCCGCCGCGGCCGGCGCCGACGTGGTGTGTTTCGAACCGCAGGACGCGGCGTTCACCGCGTTGCAGAAGAATATCGCGCTCAACAAGGTGCAGGCCCGCGTGCAGGCGCTGAAGGCCGCCGCCGCGGCTGCCGACGGGTCGCTGTGGCTGGGTCCGCCGCGCGGTCCGGAGACCAAGGTCGCGACGGCCGGCGATGAACGGCATGTAGAAATCCAGGCCGTCACGCTCGACGGAGCCCTCGCCGGCCGCATCCCGCGTCTGATCAAGATCGACGTCGAAGGCTACGAGATCGAAGTGCTCAAGGGCGCCCCGATGATCCTGGCCGATCCCGGGCTGCTGGGCCTCATCGTCGAGGTCAACGGCAGCGAGGCCGTGGTCGGCACCCTGGCCGAGCAGGGGTTCCGGCCGGCGCTCTACGACCCGCAATGCCGCAGCCTGCGGCCGCTGGCGGCGGTCGACCCGAGTCACGTCAATACCGTCTTCGTGCGCGACCTGGAGCGGGTGACGGCGATCCTGCGCCAGGCGCGGTCGTTCACCACTGCCGCCGGCACGGTCTGACTCCGGGCCGCTGGCCTGATGGTGGCCGGGCGCCCTTACCGCGGCCCGACCGTGGCGAGCAGCGCCGCTTTCAGGCCGACGATGTTCTGCGCGAAACTCCAATCGGCGATCAGCCGGCGGCTTTCATTGCCCATGCTGGCCAGCCGGCCGGGATCGGCCACGGCCTCGCGCAAATGGCCGGCCAGGGCGGCGATGTCGCCGAACGGATAGACGAAACCGTTGACGCCGTTCTTGACCAGGTCGCGGGCAGCCCCGACGCGGTCGCTGGCGATCACCGCCTTGCCGGCGATCATCGCCTCGTTGACCACCAGCCCCCAGGTTTCTTGCGCCGAGGTCAGCACCGAGACGTCGCACAGGTCGTACAGCGCCGGCATTTTCTGCTGCGGCTGGAAGCCCAGCAGGCGCACCGGCTCGTCGAGACCCAGTGAGACGACGGCGGCCTCGACCTGGGCGCGCATGTCGCCATCGCCGGCCATCAGCAGCACCGGCCGCCGCTCCTGCGGCATGCCGTCGATGGCGCGCGCGAACGCCTGCAGCAGGTCGAACGGCGCCTTGCGCTCGGTCAGCTTGGCGGCCGACAGCACGATCGGCCGTCCCGGCGGCACGTTCAGCTCGGCGCGCAGGGCCTCGCGCTGCGGCCGGGCTTCGGCGAAGCGGTCCTCGAACCAGGCATTGTCGACGGCATAGACCATGCGATGGAACTTGCGCGGGTCGATGCCCAGCGCGCGGTAGTGCTCTTCGTTGGCCGTGCCGATGGTCAGGTAGGCATCGACGTGCCGGTCGATCAGCCCGAACAGCGCCCGCTTGACCGCCGCCTTCAGGCCGTTGCTCGCCCGGCCGATGCCGCTGGCCTCGTCGCGCAGCAGGATCTTCACGCCGGTGCCGCTCGCGGCCAGCATCGCCCACAGGTGCGGCGCACGGGCGTAGCCGTGGATCCACAGCGCATCGAAGCGGCCGGCGATCAGCCGCTTGCGCAGGCCGATGCTGAACGGCCGCCAGCGGTCGAAATGCCGGTCCTCCGGGAAGTGCATGCCGGGCATGATCGGCAGGAACTCGTACTCGTAGCCCTCCAGCAGCGGCACGTCCCACTGGAGCATCTGGTTGAATTCGGGATCGAAGAAATGGCGGGTCGAGAAGTCGGTGCCGAAGAACGCCTTCAGATGGATGTCGGGATCGGCTGCCACCCGCCGCAGCAGCGGCGTCTGGTATTGGATCGGGTGGGTCACCAGGTAGGCGACACGATATTTCTTGGCGGTGGCGTCCGACACGAAGGAGCGTCCTCGCAAATGCGGCCGGCGCCCCGCGGGGGCGCGGGACGTGGTGCCGGGTGAGGGATTTGAACCCCCGACCAACGGTTTACAAAACCGCTGCTCTACCGCTGAGCTAACCCGGCATCCGGTGTGAAAGTCTCAATGACGGCAGCGTCTTATCAGTCGATGCTTCGGGACTGCAAGGGCTTATAGGACGCCGCTTGCCCAACGGGGGCCAAGCCATAAGGCGGCGCGCGGCGTTCGCTCTGCGGGGCCGTGCGCTAGGGGAAACGCTCGACATGCGGCAGTTCGTGCGCGCGCTTCATCCAGCCCAGCTCTTCGGCCGCCTGAATGTGCAACGTCGGCGGCAGCGATTCCGGCTCGTCGAACGAGCCGACCGTGACTTCCACCACACCGGGCAGGAACTCTTCATTGCGATAGAACAGGCCCGTGCCGCACGCTTCACAAAAACTGCGGAACGACTTGCCGGAGGAATTGACGACTTTCGGCGCGCCCTTTGAAACGACCAGTCGACTCTCTGGATAGCCCGCCCATGCCATCACCGGCGCACCGGAGCTCTTGCGGCACCCTTCGCAGTGGCACAGCGCAACGTCGTTGGGCTCGCCTTCCAGTTGATAGCGCACCGCGCCGCACTGGCATCCTCCGGACCGGATCATGATCTGCCTCCCGCCGCCTTGCCGCGTCACGCTAGCCTCGCACGCTGACGATCTCAATAGCGTCAGGAAAGACGCTCGCGTAGCATCGCGATAATCGAGGTTCATTCGAGGCAATGGCCAGCAACAATCACGTCCGCAAGCTTGCTACGATCATGGCGCTGGACGTGGCCGGCTATTCCGCGCGCACGGAAGCCGACGAACAAAAGACCATCGCCGAGATCGCGGCGCTACGCACGTTCATTGAAGACGTCGCCGCCGGCCATGGCGGGCGCATCTTCAATACGGCCGGCGATGGCTTCATGCTCGAATTCGGCTCGTGCCTGGCGGCGGTTCAAGCGGCGTTTCAACTGGCCGAAGTGTGCAGGCCGAAGGTGCGCATCGGCGTCCATCTGGGCGATGTCGTCGTGCAGCCGAACGGCGATCTGCTCGGCCATGGCGTTAACGTCGCCGCGCGGCTGATGGCCAAGTGCGATCCGGGCGGCGCGCTGGTCTCGGCGGCGGTGCGTCAGACCATCCGCGATCCCATCGTCGAGCGGCTGGTCTCGCGCGGCATTCTGCAACTGGACAAGATGTCCGAGGCCACCGAAGCGTTCGCGCTGGCCGGTGCCGAGACTGCCGCGACCGCTGTTTCGCACCCAGCGGCGCCACAAGCCGCGCCATCGCTCGCCGTGCTTCCCTTCCAGAATCTCGGCGGCGACCCCGAACAGGCCTACTTCACCGACGGCATGATGGAGGAAATCACCACCGCACTCTCGCGCATCCGCTCCATCTTCGTCATCGCCAGCGCCTCGACGCAGCAATACAAGGGCAAATCGGTCAGCCCGCAATCCGTCGGGCGGGATCTCGGCGTGCGTTACATTCTCGAAGGCAGCGTTCGCAGGGCCGGCAACCGCGTGCGCATTGCGGTGAAATTGACGGACGCCACCGACGGTTCGCAATTGTGGGCGCAGCACTACGAAGACACGTTGGACGACGTCTTCGCGCTCCAGGACCGCGTCGCGCTGAGCGTCGCCGGCATCATCGAACCGACGGTGCAGGACGTCGAGATCCGCCGCGCCACGCGCCGGCCGACATCGAATACGGACGCCTACGACCTCTATCTCAAGGCGGTGGCCCTAATCGATGCCTACGAGAAGGACGCCATGTTCGAGGCCGTCCGACTGATCGACCGCGCGCTTGCGCTCGATCCGAACTATGCACGCGCCCTGAGCGTGGCGGGTTACGCGCATGGCCAGATCGTCGTATCGAACTGGGCCGCCGACCTCGCGCCACACCGCAAGCTCGCCTTGGACTACGCCAGCCGCGCGGTGCGCCTGGCGCCCGAAGACGCCGACTCTCTGTCGTGGAACGCGACAACGTACATGGCGCTCGACGCGGACTATCCGCTGGCGCAGATACTGCTCGACCGATCGCTGGCGCTGAACCCCGGATCCTATATCGCCTGGATGATGAGCGCATGGCTTCGCGCGGCTGAAGGCGACCCCGACACCGCGGTCGAGCACATGCAAACCTCGATGCGCTTGAACCCCAGTTCCTCCGACCGCGGGCATCAGCTGGGCGGCATGGCGCTCGCGCGCTTCGGTCAGCGCCGCTTCGACGACGCCGTGCGCCTTCTCAAGGAAGCAATTCCGCTTCAACCCTCGGTGTCGTTCAACCTAGCGCTGCTCGCCGCGTGCCATGGTCATCTGCGGGATCCGACATCGGCGGCGGGCGCGCTCGAGCACTACTGCCGCATCAGCACCATCGACGTCGACAAGCGCGTCAGTCTGTTCCGCCGCCCCGACCTGCGTGACCTTTATCTGGAAGGGATCGCTGTTGCGCGGCGCGCTGACAACGCCGAGGCTACCGAAAGCCGGATGGAGTTGTAACTTCGGGACGTCTGTCGGGTCTCGGTAAGCATTTGCTTGGTCGCCCAAACCGACGGCGGGAAGGACGTTTCGGAGCAGCCGGGCGGCGCCGAACGACCGCAGACGATGCCCCGAAGGGCTAGTTCTGGCGCAGGATCAACGGCGGATGCGGGTCCAGCGGCGCCACCCGGTCGATCTGGCGTTGCGCCATGCCCCAGCCAAGGCCGGCCGAGGCCAGCACCATGGCCAGTCCCAGCGCCGCGATCCGTCGGGTGAATGTCGAGTCCATATTCCTGCCCTCGCGTCCCCTTATGGGGTTCTACGCGGGCAACCGCCGGGCCATCCCTCTCGTCAGTTCATTGGCGGCTTCATTGAATTGATTTTAATTATATATTTATAATTACTTATAATAGTTTATTAATCTAAAAGATTAACAAAAGATCGCAAACTTCTGTGTCGGATATTGGATGTGAGACTGAACAAGGATGTCCTGGCGGCCCCGCCCTCCTAGGACGAGATCTCGCATGGCAGCTGGGCACGCAGTCCGCCCTGGTGCGGCCGGGGCTGGCGAAGGCGATCCACAGCAGAATTGTAGCCGGTTTTCCTGAATATTTTATAAATTATTACAAAGTATTATAAGGTGATTTTCAGGTGAAATATGAGAAATCAGGCGGCCATCACGGCGGCAGCGCGCGGCCCAGCTCGTAGAGCGCGATCGCCGCGGCGTTGGAGACGTTGAGGCTGGGCATGGCGCCCTTCATCGGCAGGCGCAGCAGCAGATCGCAGCGCTCCAGGGTGAGCCGGCGCAGGCCCTCGCCCTCGGCGCCCAGCGCCAGCACCAGCCGGCCGCCCGCCGGGGCGTCGGCCAGTGTCTTGTCGGCCCGCTCGTCGAGGCCCAGCACCCAGAAGCCGGCGTCCTTGAGCTGATCCAGCGCCCGCGCGAGGTTGACCACCCGCACCAGCGGCAGGCGTTCCAGGGCGCCGGACGCAGCCTTGGCGAGCGTGCCGGTTTCCTCCGGCGCGTGCCGTTCCGTGACGATCACGCCGGCCGCGCCGAAGGCCTCGGCCGAGCGCAGGATGGCGCCGACATTGTGCGGGTCGGTGACCTGGTCCAGGGCCACGACCAGGGCCTGGGGGCCGGCGGCGGCGATGAGGTCCTCCAGCGCCGCCTCGGGCAGCGGCGAGACCGCTGCCAGGAAGCCCTGGTGGACGGCGCCGGCCGGCAGCCGCTCGGCGATGCGCTCGCGCGTCACGATCTCGGGCTGCGGCGGCTGGCTCTGGAGGGCCGCCAGATCGGCGGCGGCGCGCTCGGCGGCTTCGGCCGTCAGCAGCAAGCGGAAGATGCGGCGCTCGGGGTTGGCCAGCGCGGCCAGAACCGGATGGCGGCCGAAA
>JAHCJT010000274.1 GCA_026126245.1 Alphaproteobacteria bacterium | reverse complement strand
GCCAAGCAGGGCATCGAGATCGCCGATCCCAAGGCGCGCGAGATCGTCTACGGCATGCCCTACGACGAGTGGAAGGCGAAGTTCCAGAAGGACGCTTCCGACGACAAGAAGAAGCAGTTCGACAAGAGCTTCGCGCAGACCATGGCATCGGAGCAGAAGCACAAGCACGACTGACGCTCGCGCCGCGCCTCGTTCCGCGAGCCATACCGTCATCCCGCGCGCGGCAAGGGTTCTTGCCGCGATGGCGTGCCTGCAACCGCTTGTCAAAGACTCCTCGTTGCGCCCGGGATGACCGCGGTCGCGTGCAGCGTTCGCACCCTTACCCCCGCTATCCCCATCATCCCCGGCCGGGCGGTCATTGAACCGACACCATGCCGGCGCCTAGGGTCGCCGTAGCCGCGTGGTCCCGTTGCACGAGGAGCGTCATGCCGGACGGCAGCCCCATGAAACAGAAACCCTCCACCATCGCCGCCGACCGGCTGAAGTCGTTCGTCGAGCGCATCGAGAAGCTGGAGGAGGAGAAGAAGGCGCTCGGCGCCGACATCCGCGACGTCTACAGCGAGGCCAAGGGTGTCGGCTTCGACGTCAAGACCATGCGCCAGGTCGTGAGGCTGCGGAAAATGGACAGCGCCGAGCGCGACGAGCAGGAGCAGCTGCTCGACGTCTACAAGCAGGCGCTGGGCATGATCTGATCGCGCCGCGCCCGGGTGCTCAGGTGTCGCGCGCTTATCGCTTGTGCACGACGATCTCGACCCGCCGGTTCTTCTGGCGGCCGGCCGGGTCGTCGCTGCCGTCCGGCTTGGTGTTGGGCGCGACGGGCCGCGACATGCCCAATCCCTTGGCGGTGATTCGCGCCGCCGCTATGCCGCCCTTGTTGACCAGCCACTCCTTGACCGACCCGGCACGCCGGTCCGATAGCGCCTGGTTGTAGTGCGGCGATCCCTTGCCGTCGGTGTGGCCTTCGACCGTCACCGGCGCGCGCGCATAGCCCTTGAGGATTTCCGCGACCTTGCCGAGCGCCACCGATGCGTCCGGACGGATGTTCGACTTGTCGAAGTCGAAAAGCACGTCGGCCGGCAGCAGGATACGAATCTCCGTATCACTAACGCGGGCGCCTACATCCTTGAGCAAGGCGTCGATGCCCAGAGATATTCCGACGATGTCGAGCGTTTTGGCCGTAGCAAGGGCGGCGCGGGCGGCAGCCTGCGTCTCGGGGGCGTCGGGGTCAGTATAGGTCGCGCCCTGGACCGTCGCCGGGAGCAGCGCGACCAGGACGATGCAAAGCCAGCGCCGAAGCACGACTGCGTCCTCCTAGCCGGAGATGGGCACGTCCTCGAACGGCGGCGCGAACGGCGTGATGATGTTGACCTTCGTCACGTCGGGCGGCGGCGCCGGATACTTGGCCCACCAAGTGTATATGCCGCCCTTGCGCACGAGCGGCGACAGGTTACCGAACCCATCGGCAGCTGGTGTCAGCGGCGCCTTTTCCGAGTCACGCAGGATGAAATACTTCTTGTTCGCCGCCGTGACATAGTAGGCGTCGTAGTTGCGGGCGCGGATCAAATCGACATGCGCGTCCTTGTTCGACGCGTTTCGCAGGCGCACCCGGATGGTGAGGACGCCGTCGGCGCGCTTGCATTGCGTCAGTTCGGCAACAATGCCGGCGAAATTGGTATCCTGACTCTGGATAGGCGCCGACTGCGCGACTGCCGGGCCGACGGCCCATCCGGCCGCACAGAGGCCTGCGAGCTGCAGAAACGATCTTCGACGGTATGGTGAGCATCGCATCACGGTGACTTCCTCCTGAACGTCGTGTGGCAACGCACTTCAGGTCTCGACACCAATCATGTACGCGTGCTGTGAGATTGCATGGCATCGCGCCAGCAGTCGAAAACTCTAGCGAGCATTCGTCGGGCGGGCAACAACAGCAACCTGACGACGGCGACCGGGCATCGCCCCGTCGCGGGCGGGCGCACTGCGGCCTAGTACCAGATCGCCATCGGCAGGCCCTGGCGATCGCGTTCGACCGTCGCGGGCAGGCGTGCGGCCTCGCCGCCATGGATCAGCAGGGCGGTGCGGCAGACCGCGGTGGCGTCCAGCGCATCGTCAAGCGCCACCTGGCGGCGCAACAGACCCGATTGCCCACGATAGGTATCCCACCTCGTCGTCGCCGCGCCGAAACCATGCCGCGCCAGCAGCCCTTGGCGCTCGGCCTGGCCGTCGGCCTTGCGCTTGCGGCTGAGCACCGGCCGACCGCCGTTCATGCGCAGGAAGGCCAGCTCGGGGTGCGCCTCGAAGATGCGTCGGCGCAGCGTCGTGCGTGCGCGCAGCAGCCCGTCCAGCTCGCGCATCTTTGCGAAGAGATGAAACGCCTGCCGCGTCAGGCCGACGCCGTCGTCGCTGTTGCGGCGATTTTCGGCACTGGCTGCCGCGTGCGTGTCTTGCGCGAGTGCGGCGCGGCAGGGCGTGGGGAACACCGACGACGTCTTGCCAACCAGCAGCCGGCGCGCCGCGCGTTCGCAGGCGCGGCCGCCGCGTTCGGCGCGTTCGGCGAAGCCGGTCGGCATGTCGACGGCGACGAGTCGCGGTCGCTCCTCGGCATCGAGGATGTCGACGAGCGCGGGCGCGAAGCGGAAATGCCACGCGCCGGACTCGACATCGCGCAGGGCGGCGATCCAGCCGGCGCGGCAGCCGTCCACGCCGGCGACCCAGGTCGCCATGCGGGGCGCTACTCGGCCGCCTGCTTCAGCGGCGCCGGCGCGCGGAAGCTGGCCAGCAGCGAGGCCCACCGGGCGCGCACTTTCGCGAGATGCGCGTCCTTGACGTGGCCGAAGCCGCGGATGTCGTCGGGCAAGGCCGCGAGCTGCACGGCAATGGCGTGGTTGGCGGCCGACAGCTTGCCCAGGATCTCCTCGATCAGTGCCTCGTAGTCGGCGATCAGCTGGCGCTCCATGCGCCGCTCGGCGGTGCGGCCGAAGAGATCGAGGCGCGTGCCGCGCAGGAACTTCAGGCGCTTGAGCACGCCGAACGCCAGCATCATGTGCGGCCCGAAGGCGCTCTTCTGCAGCTGGCCGGTGCGCGCATCGCGCTCGGCGATCAGGGGCGGCGCGAGGTGGTACTTGATCTTGTAGTCGCCCTCGAATTGCTGCCGCACCTGCTGCAGGAAGGCGCCGTCGCTGTAGAGGCGTGCCACCTCGTACTCGTCCTTGTAGGCGAGCAGCTTGGCGTAGCCGCGCGCCACCGCCTCGGCCAGTCCCGAGGCGCCCGGCGCGCGGGCCGCTTCGGCGGCCTTCACCTTGTCGACCAGCGCGCTGTAGCGCCGTGCGTAGGCTGTGTCCTGGTAGCCGGTGAGGTGGCGCACGCGCGCCGCCACGATCTCGTCGAGCGTGCGCGACAGCGGCACCGGGGCGACGGCGGCGGCGGGCGTCACCAGCTTCTCGACCGCCGCCCGGTCGTACGCCGCGCGCCGGCCCCACAGGAAGGCCTGCCGGTTCATCTCGACCGCCGCGCCGTTGAGCTCGATGGCGCGGTCGAGCGCCGCCGCCGACACGGGCAGGGTGCCCTTCTGCCAGGCGTAGCCCAGCATGAACAGGTTGGTCGCGATCGAGTCGCCGAGCAGGGCGGTCGCCAGCGCCTGGGCGTCGAGGAAATCGCAGGCCGCCGTGCCGGCCGCCGCCTCGATCGACAGGCGCAGCAGCTGGCCGGGAAACTTCAGGTCGGGGTTGCGGGTGAAGTCGCCGGTGATGGTCTCGTGCGTGTTGACGATGGCGCGCGTCGTGCCCTGTTCGACCTTGGCCAGCGCATCGGGATAGGAGGCGACGGCGATGTCGCAGGCCAGCATCAGATCAGCGCCGCCGGCGCCCAGGCGCACGGCGTGGATCGCGTCGGGCGATCGTGCGATGCGCACATGGCTCATCACGGCGCCGCCCTTCTGCGCCATGCCGATCATGTCGAGGATCGAGGCGCCGTAGCCGTCGAGGTGGGCCGCCGTGCCCAGCAGGGCGCCGATGGTGACGACGCCCGTACCGCCGATGCCGGTGATCAGGATGCCGTAGGCCGTGTCGGCGATCGCCGGCAGGGTCGGCTCGGGCAAGGCTGGCCAGTCGTCGCCGGCGGCAGCGCGGCTCTTGCCGTCACCCTTGCCCTTGCGCACGCGGCCGCCCTCGATGGTCACGAAGCTCGGGCAGAAGCCTTTGAGGCAGGAATAGTCCTTGTTGCACGACGACTGGTCGATGGCGCGCTTGCGGCCGAACTCGGTCTCGACCGGCACGACCGACAGGCAATTCGATTTCACCGAGCAGTCGCCGCAGCCTTCGCAGACGGCCTGGTTGATGAATACGCGCCGCGCCGGATCGGGATAAAGGCCGCGCTTGCGCCGGCGGCGCTTCTCGGCGGCGCAGGTCTGGTCGTAGATCAGCACCGACACGCCGTCGTAGTCGCGCAGCTCGCGCTGCACCGCATCGAGATCGCGGCGGTGATGGAAGGTGACGCCCGGCGCCCAGTCGAGGCCCGGCGGATACTTGTCGGGATCGTCGGTCACCAGCGCGATGCGCTGCACGCCCTCGGCGTGGACCTGGCGGCTGATCTTCCACGGCGAGAGATCGCCGTCGTGGCGCTGGCCGCCGGTCATGGCGACGGCGTCGTTGTAGAGCACCTTGTAGGTGATGCGCGTCTTGTTGGCGACGGCGTGGCGGATCGCCAGGTAGCCGGAGTGGAAGTAGGTGCCGTCGCCCAGGTTCTGGAACATGTGCGGCGTGCTGGTGAAATGCGACAGGCCGACCCAGGGCGCGCCCTCGCCGCCCATCTGGGTGTAGCTCAGCGTGTCGCGGTTCATCCACATCGCCATGGTGTGGCAGCCGATGCCGGCCATCGCGAGCGAGCCCTCCGGCACGCGGGTCGAGGTGTTGTGCGGGCAGCCGGAGCAGAAATAGGCCGGCCGCGTCAGGCCGGGCGCGTTGCGCGTCTGCGCCGCCTGGCGGCGCGTCAGCAGCTCCAGCTTGCGGCTGACCGGCAGCGGCAAGTGCTCGACACCGAGGCGCTCGGCGATGATCTGCGCCACGCGGGCCGGCAGGATCTCGCCGGTCACCGGCAGCAGCGGTGCGCCCTTTTCGTCGCTCTTGCCGATGACGATCGGGCGCCGGTCGGCTGGCAGGTTGAACAGCAGGTCCTTGACCTGCGGCTCCATCAGCGGCCGTTTCTCCTCGACCACGAGGATCTGCTCCAGCCCGTCGGCGAAGCGGCGCAGGCCCTGTGGCTCCATCGGCCAGGTCATGCCGACCTTGTAGACCGCCAGTCCCAGGCGTTGCGCTTCGGCATCGTCGATGCCGAGGTCATCGAGCGCCTGGCGCACATCGAGATAGGCCTTGCCGGCGGTCACGATGCCGAGCCGCGCGCCGCGGCCGCCGACGGTGACGCGGTCGAGCGCGTTGGCCCGCCAATAGGCCAGCGCCGCCGGCAGCTTGAACTGGTGCAGGCGGCGTTCCTGCTCCTGGAAATCGTCGGGAATGCGCAGGCTGAGCCCGCCCGGCGGCAGGTCGATGTCGGTCGGCAGCACGATCGGCACGCGGTGCGGATCGACCAGCGCGGTGGCCGACGAATCGGCCAGCTCGGTCACGATCTTGAAGCCGATCCAGCAGCCGCTGAAGCGCGACATCGCGAAGCCATGCAGCCCAAGATCGAGGATGTCCTGGATGCCGGCCGGATTGATCACCGGGATCATCGCATCCATGAACGCGAATTCGCTCTGGTGCGCCACGGTCGACGACTTTGCCAGATGATCGTCGCCGGCCAGGGCCAGCACGCCGCCATGCTTCGACGTGCCGTTGACATTGGCGTGCTTGAAGACGTCGCCGCTGCGGTCGACGCCTGGCCCCTTGCCGTACCACATGCCGAACACGCCGTCGTACTTGGCGCCGGGCACGACATCGATCTGCTGCGTGCCCCACAGCGCGGTTGCGGCGAGGTCCTCGTTGGTGCCGGGCTGGAAG
>JAHCJT010000273.1 GCA_026126245.1 Alphaproteobacteria bacterium | reverse complement strand
CGCTGGCGCTGGTCGTCGCCTGGCCGTGTTTCCGCTTCCGCATCACCGGGCACTACTTCGCGCTGGTGACGCTGGCGCTGAGCGGCATCGTGCTGCAGGTGATCACCGCGACCCGCGACTACACCGGCGGGTCTCTGGGCTATACGCCGGAGCGCTACAAGGCCGGCGGTTCGGCGCTGGGCGCCCTGCAGTTCGCCGACAAGGAGACTTGGTACCTGATCGCGCTCGCGATCTGGGCCGCCGGCCTGGCGATCTGGTATGTGGTCGACCGCAGCATGATCCGCTACGCGCTGGAAGCGATCTCCGAAGACGAGGATGCGGCCGCGGCGGCTGGCGTCAACGTCACGCTGGAGAAGCTGAAGGTCACCGTGCTGAGCGCCGTCATGACGGCCTTCGCCGGCGCGCTCTACTGCCAGTATCAGATGTTCATCTCGCCCGATACGGTCAGCGGCATCTCGGTCTCGCTGCAGATGGTGTTCGCCGTGGTGGTGGGCGGCATCTATGTCGCCCATGGGCCGACCGTCGGCGCGGTCATCACCATCCTGATGGCCGAGATCCTGCGCATCTCGTTCGGCACCAAGGCGGTCGGCTGGGACAACCTCGTCTACGGCGCCTTGCTGGTCGCGTTCATCATCTTCCTGCCCAAGGGCATTCTGGGCAGTCTGCTCGATGCGCGCTGGCTGCGCCGGGGCCGGGCGCAGGCGTAGCCCGGACGACCATCGGCGCTGTGGCTGCCGCGACAGCCGGCAGTCCCGCGCGCCTTGCTCTGGCGTTGCTAGCGATCCATCGCGTGGTAGTCGGCGTTGGGCATCATCTCGGTGCCGTGCGCCATGCGGTTCGACATGTTGAAGAAGGCGACCACGTCGCAGATGTCGTAGATGTCCTGCCCGCTGAAGCCGTGCGCTTTCAGAGCCGCGCGGTCGGCGTCACCGACGTCGAACGGCGTCGCGGTGAGCTTCCAGGCGAAGTCGAGCATGGCGCGCTGGCGCGCCGGCAGTTCGGCCACGCGATAGTTCAGCGCCATCATTTCACCGAGCTGCGGGTCGCCTGAGTAGCGGCGTACCGCCTGGCCATGCGCCACCAGGCAGTAATAGCAACGATTGGCGCTCGACACGACGACGGCGATCATCTCGCGCTCCAGCTTGCTCAGCCCGGAGTCCCCCAGCATCAGCTCGTTGTACATGGCGATGAAGGTGCGCGCCTTCTTGGGATTCTGCGACACCGCGCGGATGACGTTGGGCACCATGCCGAGCTTCTCGCGGCACTTGTCCCAGTACTTGCTGAGATCGGCCTCGGTCGGCTCGGCGACCTCGATGTCGAGTTTCCACAGATGGTCGGGCTGGGGCATGGCAACTCTCCTGCTGGCGGCCGGCCGCAGCGAGCCGGCGTGCTGTTGCGTCTAGCGATGCGGCCGTAAGGACGGTTTCCAGGCGTGCATCGCGGCGAGCACGGTGTTCATCGACGTGTCGAGGCCGGATGCGCGCACGGCCAGCGCCGCGCCGCCGCCGGGCACGCTGGTGAGATTGTCGTCGAGGTTCCACATCGACACGCGTGCCTTGGCGAACAGCTCGGGATCGACACCCAGTTGCAGCGTCGGACGCAGGCCGCGCACGCGCGCCCAGTGGATCGACTCCCAGGGCAGCAGCAGGTCGCGGCCGAACCCCAGGTGCACGCCGTCGCGATCGACCACCAGCTGCGGGCGCCGGTCGCGGAAGCGCATCACCGAGCGCACGACGTAGTACAGGATCGCCGCGCCGCACAGCAGCAGCAGCCACCCCGGACGGTCGTTCAGGGCCGCCTCGCCCATCAGCGTGGCAATGCCATACATGCCGGAGATCACCAGCAGCACCGCGCCGATCGCCGCCAGCGTCATGTGGAAGACCTGGCTGTGGCGCACTTCCAGCTTGCGTGGCTTGGCGGCCATGGCGCGCTTAGGCGCCGCACTGCGCGCGCTGGCGCAGCAGGTGGTCGGCCAGCACGCAGGCGATCATCGCCTCGGCGACCGGCGCGGCGCGTAGGCCGACGCAGGGATCGTGCCGGCCCTTGGTGCGCACCTCGACCTCCTTGCCGAAACGGTCGACGCTCTTCACCGGCGTCAGGATGGAGCTGGTCGGTTTCACCGCCATGCGTGCCACGATGTCCTGGCCGGTCGAGATGCCGCCCAGGATGCCGCCGGCGTGGTTGCTGAGGAAGGTGACCTTCCCGTCGCGCATGCGCATCTCGTCGGCATTCTCGGCACCCGACAGGGCCGCGGCGGCGAAGCCGTCGCCGATCTCGACGCCCTTGACCGCATTGATGCTCATCAGCGCGCGGGCGATGTCGCTGTCGAGCTTGTCGTAGATCGGCGCGCCCAGGCCGGCCGGCACGCCGCTGGCAATGACCTCGATGACGGCACCGCACGACGAGCCGGCCTTGCGCACCTCGTCGAGGTAGCCTTCCCAGCGCTGCGCCGCCTGCCGGTCGGGACACCAGAACGGATTGTCGGCGACAGCGTCCCAATCCCAGTTCGCGCGGTCGATCCGGTGTGGCCCCACCTGGACGACGGCGCCGCGGATGGTGACGGCCGCGCCCAGTACCTTGCGGGCAATGGCGCCGGCGGCAACGCGCACCGCCGTCTCGCGCGCCGACTGGCGGCCGCCGCCGCGATAGTCCCGCACGCCGTACTTGGCGAGGTAGGTGTAGTCGGCGTGGCCGGGCCGGAACTGGTCCTTCACGTCGCTGTAGTCGCGCGAGCGCTGGTCGACGTTGTCGATCTGCAGCGAAATCGGCGTGCCCGTGGTCACGCCCTCGAACACGCCGGACAAGATCTTCACCGCGTCCGGCTCCTGACGCTGCGTCACGAAGCGCGACGTGCCGGGACGGCGTTTGTCGAGCCAGACCTGGATGTCGGCCTCGCTCAGCGCGAGGCGCGGCGGCGCGCCGTCGACGACGCAACCGATCGCCGGGCCGTGGCTCTCGCCCCAGCTGGTGAAACGGAAGAGGTGTCCGAAGGTATTGCCGGCCATGGCCGGGCCGCCGCCCTAGTCGTCGAAATTGGCCAGCAGCTCGGAGAGCTGCCGGGCCGAGCCGGTCTTGATCATGCCCACGACATGGTAGCCGGCGTCGACATGCATGACCTCGCCGGTGACACCGGCGCCCAGATCGGACAGCAGGAACAGACCGGCGTTGCCGACCTCCTCGGTGGTCACATTGCGCTTGAGCGGCGCGTTGAGCTCGTTCCACTTCAGGATATAGCGGAAATCGCCGATACCCGATGCCGCCAGCGTCTTGATCGGCCCGGCCGAGATGGCGTTGACCCGGATACCCTGGTCGCCGAGGTCGGCCGCGAGGTAGCGCACGCTGGCTTCCAGCGCCGCCTTGGCCACCCCCATCACGTTGTAGTGCGGCATCACCCGCTCGGCTCCGTAGTAGGTCAGCGTCAGCAGCGCGCCGCCGGCCTTCATCAGCGGCACGGCGCGCTGCGACACGGCCGTGAAGGAATAGCAGCTGACGTTCATGGTCAGGGTGAAGTTGTCGGGCGTGGTGTCGAGGTATTTGCCCTTGAGCTCATCCTTGTTGGAGAAGGCGATGGCGTGCACCAGGAAATCGAGCTGGCCCCAGCGCTGTTCGATGGCGGCAAAGACCTCGTCGATACTGGCCGGGTCGGTCACGTCGCAGGGCAGGGTGAAGTCGCAGCCGATCGACTTGGCCAGCGGCTTGACGCGCTTCTCCAGGGCCTCGCCCTGGAACGTGAAGCAGAGCTCGGCGCCATGGGCATGAACCGCCTGGGCGATCCCCCAGGCGATCGAGCGGTCGTTGGCGACACCCATGATCAGCCCTTTTTTGCCGGCCATCAGCTGTGCGGGGGGTGCCATGAGGACCTCGATCACTGGGGCGCCACCCGATTCCGCGCCCGTGCTGGGGGGCGCGGCGGAATGCCCGCCTTTTCAACACTTTGCCTGCGCCTTGTAGCCGGGTGGCCGAATCGTCGCAAGCTTTTGGGGTCTGGCACACTGAGGACAATCGACTGCTGGTATCGGCGGCACGGGGCGGCCATATTCCGCCCCATGAGCGAGCCTGCCGCCGACCCGTTCGACAGCTTCGCCGCCTGGTTTGCCGAGGCGGAAAAGAGCGAACCCAACGATCCCAATGCCATGGCCGTGGCCAGCGTGGGGGCCGACGGCATGCCGTCGGTGCGCATGGTGCTGCTCAAGGGCTGGGACAAGGACGGCTTCGTCTTCTACAGCAATCTGGAAAGCCGTAAGGGGCGCCAGCTGCAGGCCGGCGGCAAGGCGGCGCTGCTGTTCCACTGGAAATCGCTGCGCCGCCAGGTCCGCATCGAGGGCCCGGTCGAGATGACCACTGACGCCGAGGCCGACGAGTACTTCGCCAGTCGGGCGCGCGGCAGCCAGATCGGTGCCTGGGCCTCGGCCCAATCGCGACCGCTGGAAAGCCGCTTCGCCCTGGAGAAGAGCGTGGCGGGCTATACGGCGAAGTTCGCCCTGGGCAAGGTGCCGCGGCCGCCGCACTGGTCGGGCTTCCGCATCAAGCCGATCATGTTCGAGTTCTGGCGCGACATGCCCTTCCGGCTGCATGATCGTACCGTCTTCAGCCGCGCCACGCCTGCCGATCCGGCGTGGAAGACCGAAAAGCTCTACCCCTAGGAGCGCGCGATGGCGATCGACCGTCCGGCAACCACATGGCGGCCGGCGGCCGGTCCGGCCAGTGCAAGCGCGTCGCGTTCGCGGTTGATGCGACTGGCCACCTGGGCCTCGCTCAGCGTTGCCGCCGTCCTGATCGTCGCCAAGCTGGTCGCCTGGCTGGCCACCGGGTCGGTGGTGATGCTGTCCTCGCTGGTCGATTCGTCGCTCGATCTGCTGGCCTCTGGCATCGCCTGGTTCGCCGTACGCCAAGCGTTGACGCCGGCCGACCGCGAGCATCGCTTCGGCCACGGCAAGGCGGAGGCGCTGGCGGCTTTTGCCCAGGCCGGCTTCATCCTGGCCTCGGCGCTGGGGCTGGCGCTGACGGCGGGCGACCGCCTGCTCAACCCGCAGCCGATCGCGCGCGGCGAGCTCGGACTGGCGGTCACCGGCCTGGCGATCGTGCTGACCTTGGGGCTGGTGATCTTCCAGCGCTACGTCGTGCGCCATACCGGCTCGATGGCGATCGGCGCCGACTCGACGCATTATGCCGGCGACCTGCTGTCCAACCTGGCGGTGGCGGCGACCCTGCTGGCAACCATCTGGCTGGAGGTGCCGTGGCTCGATGCGGTCGGTGCCATCGTCGTGGCGATCTATCTGCTGCTCGGCGTGAGTGAGCTGCTGTCGCGTTCGGTGAACGTGCTGATGGACCATGAGCTGCCGGCGATCGAGCGCGACCGCATCAAGGCGATCGTCCAGTCGCATTCCTTCGTGCGCGACCTGCACGACTTGCGCACGCGCTCCTCCGGCCTGACGCGCTTCATCCAGCTGCACGTCGAACTCGACCCGACGACCAGCCTGGTCGAGGCGCATCGGCTCGGCGACGAGATCGAGGCGGCGATCCTCGCCGACTTCCCGGAGGCGGAGATCATCGTGCATCTCGATCCGCATGGCGTCGAGGAACCGCACGCGCGCTTCGGTTGATGCGGCGCATGCCGGCTGACCGCCACGACTTCGTCACCGAAGATCAGGGCACGGTACTGGCGGCGCTGGCGCGGCCCGAGGCCTACGCGGCGCTGGGCGCGGCGGCAAAGGCCGACGCGGTGCGTCGCATCGACACCCAGAGCGCCGTGGTCTTCCTGGTCGGCGAACGCGCCGTAAAGCTCAAGCGCGCTGTGCGCTTTCCGTTCCTCGATTTCGGCACGCTCGATCGCCGCCGCGCCATGTGCGCCGCCGAAATCGCCACCAACCGCCGGGCGGCGCCCTCGCTCTATCTCGGCATCGCGCCGCTGCTGGCCGGCGACGACGGCGGGCTTCATTTGGGGCCGGTGCGCGAACCACAGGCGGTGCAGGGCGACGAGGCGCGTGCCGTCGAGTGGGCCGTCGTCATGCGCCGCTTCGACGAGGC
>JAHCJT010000272.1 GCA_026126245.1 Alphaproteobacteria bacterium | reverse complement strand
TCGCGCCACGTCGCCGTGGCGGAAATGGTGATCGAGAAGGCCAAGCGGCTGGTCGAGCACAAGAAGGACGTCGTGATCCTGCTCGACTCCATCACCCGCCTGGGCCGCGCCTACAACACCGTGGTGCCCAGCTCGGGCAAGGTGCTGACCGGCGGCGTCGACGCCAACGCCCTGCAGCGCCCCAAGCGCTTTTTCGGCGCCGCCCGCAATATCGAGGAAGGCGGCAGCCTGACCATCATCTCGACGGCGCTGATCGATACCGGCAGCCGCATGGACGAGGTCATCTTCGAGGAGTTCAAGGGCACCGGCAACAGCGAGATCATTCTCGACCGCAAGGTGTCGGACAAGCGCACTTTCCCGGCCATCGACATCACCAAGTCGGGCACCCGCAAGGAGGAGCTGCTGGTCGACCGCGGCACGCTGAGCAAGATGTGGGTGCTGCGCCGCATCCTGATGCCGATGGGCCCGGTCGACGCCATCGAGTTCCTGCTCGACAAGCTGCGCACCAGCAAGAACAACGCCGACTTCTTCTCGGCGATGAACCAGTGACGCTCGCCCGCCTCGGGTGAAGCGCGGAAAGGCGCGCACGCGGCTCGCGTCCCCGGAGTATGGCGCGAAGAGCTCTGTGCAGGGCCTTGCCGCGCCTGCACCTGTCAGCGTTGTCGGAACCTCGCCCTGCGCCCTTGCGCCACCACGCGCATCAAGGGCGAGGACGACCGCCGACGCTTGAGTCGTCGCACCGCAGGTGATCTGCTCCCGTCGGCACACCAAGATCCGACAGCGAGGGAGCAACGGACATGAACGGACAAAGTGAGGACTGGCTGGGGCTGTCGGGGCGGGTCTGCGTCGTGACCGGCGCGGGGGGCGGCATCGGCGGCGCCATCGCCGCGACGCTGGCGGCGGCCGGCGCGGTCGTGGCGCTGCTCGACAAGAACGCCGAGACATGCGCCGCCACGACCGGCGCCCTGGTCGACAAGGGCGCACGCGCCGTTGCCATCGCCTGCGACACCGCCGATCCGGCCAGCGTCACGGCCGCCGCCGAGCGCGTGACCGCGTCGCTGGGGCCGTGCGATGTGCTGGTCAACAACGCCGGTTTCCTGATCCCCGGCGCGCTCGCCACCCTGACGCTGGAAGACTGGAACGCCAACATGGCGGTCAATCTCACCGGCTACTTCCTGTGCGCCCAGATCTTCGGCCGCGGCATGCTGGAGCGGCGCAAGGGCGCGCTGGTGCACATCGCCTCGATCGCCGCCAGCCAGCCGCAGCCGTGGAGCGGCGCCTACAGCGTCACCAAGGCCGGCGTCGCCATGCTGTCGCGCCAGCTGGCCGCCGAATGGGGCGCCTCGGGCGTGCGCAGCAACGTGGTCAGCCCGGGCCTGATCCGAACGCCGCTGTCGGAGGCTTTCTACCAGCACGAGGAGACGGCGCGGCGCCGCGCCGAGCTGGTCCCGGTCGGCCGGGTCGGCATGCCGCAGGACATTGCCGACGCCGTGACCTGGCTGGCCAGCGACCGCGCCGCCTATGTCAGCGGCGAGGAAGTGATCGTCGACGGTGGCGTCACGCAGACGCTGATGGGGCTTATTCCGCGACCGGGTTTCACGGCAGCGACGGCGCGCTGAGCGGCCGCGGCCCCGGCGCCTCTATCGCCACTGCAAGGCCATCGACAGCACGCGGGCCGCATGAACGGCCTCGCGGCCGGCGCCGTCGGCGATCTGGTGGCGGCAGCTGGTGCCGTCAGCGATGATCAGCGCATTCGGATCGGCCGCCCGCACCGCCGGCAGCAGCGATGCCTCGGCCATCGCCATCGACACGTCATAGTGCGCCGCTTCGTAGCCGAAAGCGCCGGCCATACCGCAGCAACTCGATTCGATCGGCGTCACCGTCAGCTGCGGGATCCATCCCAGTACGGTCTGCACCGGCGCCACGGCGTCGAAGGCCTTCTGGTGGCAATGGCCGTGCAGCAGCGCCGTCTTGTGCCGCAGCGGCCCCAGCTTCAGCTTGAGCCTGCCGGCTTTCTGTTCGCGCACCAGGAACTCCTCGAACAACAGGCTCTGCGCCGCAACCTGCTGCGCCGCCTCGCCCAGGCCCATCACGGTGTATTCGTCGCGCAGGGTCAGCAGGCACGACGGCTCGAGGCCGACGATCGGCACGCCGCGCGCCGCGAACGGCGCCAGCGCCGCCAGCATGCGGCGCGCTTCTTCTTTTGCCTGCTCGACCATGCCGGTGGCGAGGTAGGTGCGCCCGCAGCACAGCGGCCGGCGGCTGCGATCCGCCGGCAGGGCGACATGTACCGTGTAGCCGGCGGCCTGCAGCACCTGCAGCGCGCAATGGCCGTTCTCGGCTTCAAAAGCGTTGGTGAAGGTGTCGGCGAACAGCACCACCTCGCCGGCCGGCCCCTCGCACTGCGGCGCAAAGTTGCCATCGTCATCCACCGGGAATGACAGCCCGCCGAGAAACGTGTCGCTGCGCCAGGCCGGCAGCGCGCGCTTGGCAGAAAAGCCCGCGACCATCTCCGAAACGGCCGCCGCTCCCGGCAGCTGGTCGCGCAGGTTGAACAGCCACGGCAGGCGCGCGCCCCAGTGGGCGTAGCGCGGCAGGTGGCCGATCAGCCGGTCCTTCAGCGTATAACGGTGGCGCGTCTTGTAGTGGTGCAGGAACTCGATCTTCATGCGCGCCATGTCGACGCCGGTCGGGCAGTCGCGCTTGCAGCCCTTGCACGAGACACACAGATCCATGGTGTCGTACAGCGCCCGCGAGGTGAACGCCTCGGGGCCGAGCTGGCCCGACAACGCCAGTCGCAACGTGTTGGCGCGGCCGCGCGTCAGGTGCTTCTCGTCGCGCGTGGCCCGATAGCTGGGACACATCGTGCCGGCGTCGAACTTGCGGCAGTGGCCGTTGTTGTTGCACATCTCGACGGCTTTGCCCAAGCCGCCGGCGGGGTCGCCGCCGCTGCCCGGCGCCGTCAAGGCCTCGGTGCGCGGATCGTTCTGCACGTCCCACGCCGACCAGTCGAGCGCGGTCTTGAGCGGCGCCACGTTGTAGTCGGGCGGATAACGGAACAGATCGCGCCGATCCAGTCTCGTCGGGCGCACGATCTTGCCGGGATTGAGCAGGCCCTTGGGATCGAACAGGTCCTTGATCTGCTCGAACGTTCTGTTCAGGCGCGGGCCGAACTGCCACGCCACCCACTCGCTGCGCACCAGGCCGTCGCCGTGCTCGCCGGAGAAGGCGCCCTTGTACTGGCGCACCAGGGCCGAAGCCTCGTCGGCGATGGCGCGCATCTTGGCGGCGCCGTCGCGGCGCATGTCGAGGATCGGCCGCACGTGCAGGGTGCCGACCGATGCGTGCGCATACCACGTGCCGCGCGTGCCGTGCTTGGCGAAGATGTCCGTGAGCCGCGCCGTGTAGTCGGCGAGATGCGCCAGCGGCACGGCGCAATCTTCGATGAACGACACCGGTTTGCCGTCGCCCTTCATCGACATCATGATGTTGAGGCCGGCCTTGCGCACCTCCCACAGCGCCGACTGGCGTTTCGCGTCGGTCATTTCCACGACGCTGCCGGGCAGGCCGAGATCGCCCATCAGCTCGACCAGTCGCGCCAGATCGCGGCGCGGCCGGGCGGCGTCATCGCCGGTGAACTCGACCAGCAGGATGGCGTCGGGCGCGCCGATCAGGGCGTCGTCGATCACCGGCCGGAAGGCCGGGTTGGCGCGCGCCAGCTCGATCATGGTGCGGTCGACCAGTTCCACCGTCACCGGCTTGAGGGTCACGATGTGCTGCGCCGACTCCATCGCCTTGTGGAAACTGGGGAAGTTCACCACGCCAAGCACCTTGTGCCTGGCCAGCGGCGAGAGCTTCAGCGTCAACCGCTTCGTGACCGCCAGCGTGCCTTCGCTGCCAACCAGCAGATGCGCCAGGTTGACGGTGTTGTCGGTGGTGTACGGCAGCTCGCTTTGCGGATGGAAGATATCGATGTTGTAGCCGCCGACGCGGCGCAGCACCTTGGGCACCCGGCGCTCGATCTCGGCGCGCTCGCGCGTCGCCAGCGCCTGCACCGCCGCGCCTAGTCGGCGTGCGGTTGCGTCCTCCGAGCCGTCGAGCCGGCCGAACGTCGCGCTGCTGCCGTCTGCCAGGATGGCGTCGACCGCCACGACATTGTGCACCATGTTGCCGTATCGGATCGAGCGCGAGCCGCAAGAATTGTTACCCGCCATGCCGCCCAAGGTGCACTGCGCCGAGGTCGAGACGTCGACGGGGTACCACAGCCCGTGCGGCCGCAGCCAGGCGTTGAGCTGGTCGAGCACCACGCCAGGCTGCACGGTGACCTCGGCCCGCTCGCGGTCGAACGCGCCGATCTCGCGCAAGTACTTGCTGCAGTCGATGACCAGCGCCGCGCCGACCGTCTGGCCGCACTGCGAGGTGCCGGCGCCGCGCGGCAGGATCGGCACCTGCAGGTCGCGGGCGATGTCGACGGTCTTCTGCAGATCTTCCTCGTCGCGCGGCACCACCACGCCCACCGGATTGATCTGGTAGATCGAGGCGTCGGTGGCGTATCGGCCGCGCGCGGCAGCATCGAACATCACGTCGCCCCGCAGCTCGCGCCGCAGAGTCCGTTCCAGCGTGCGGGCGGGTACAGCGGCAGGCGTCGGTTCGGGCGGCGCGGCGACGGTCATGGCGAGAACTGCTTTATACTGCGTTTTCTGGCGCTTCCCTGCCGTCTTTTTTTGGCTTCATCACCACCGCCCGACCGGCGGGCGGCGTCCGGGTCATGGTCCGTGCAATATGCAGCCTAAGTGAGTCGAGGCGGTTGCGTGGCCCCGCCATGCCCGACAGGCCGCCGTGGCCTAGCCCTGCAGCCGCTGCGCCGCCGCGTCGAGTCCCTTCGCGAGCCGACCGGCGCCGGCGCGCCCAAACCAGTCCAGCAGCGCCTGGGCCTCGGCCGCCATCGTCGGCGACGGCGTACCGCGCAGCGCCGCCGCCAGGACACGGCCTCGACGGGCGATCGCATCGGCCAGCGGCAGCGCCTCGCGCTGGTGGTAGGCCTCCAGCTTGGCCGCCTGATCGTCGATGAAATCCGGATCGCCCAGGCGATGTCCCATATCGATCAGACACCGCCGCGCCATGAAATGATTGTGGGCCAGGACCTTTCCGGCCAACAGCTCCTCAGCCTCGGCGACAAGCGCTCGTCGCGCGGGGTCATCCTCGGTCAGTTCGGCGTTGGCCGCCAGAACGGCCGGGCCCCAGTAGCTCATCGCCGTCTTGCGTGCCAGCATCAGCGCCTCTTCCAACAGCGCGCGCGCGACATCGATCTGGCCTTTTTCGACTTCGATGATGGCGAGGAAGGCGAGGTTCTCCGGCTCGAAACGCCAGGCCTCGAGATCGCGCACGATGGCCCGTACCCGTTCGACGTGCGGACGCGCCTGCTCGCAGTGGAGCGTCTCGATCAGCGTGGCGATGCAGACGTGATGGCTGATCATCTCGGCGCGCGTCTGGCCGACGGCGACGGCCAGTTCAATGCTCTGCCGGCCAGTGGCGAGGGCTTCCACGAACTTGAGGTCGAACATCAGGGCATGCGCGTACATGGGCAGGTTGGATACCTCGACGCGCCCCAGACCGATTTTCCGGCTCTCCTCCACGCACTGCTGGAAATAACGACCGCACGTCGTCAGGTGACCGCGGGCGTACTCCGCATCACCCAATCCGCCCAGCGCCCTTGCCGTGGCCTCGGCGCTGCCCGACCGCTCGGCAAGGTCGAGCGCCGCCCGGTGCTCGATCAGGCATTCATCGACGCGACCCAGCGGAAAGTAGAGATTGCCGCGCGTGAAGTGACAGCGCGCCTCGATATCGAGCCAGCCGCCGGCCTGCGCCAGAGCCAGGGCGGCGGCGAGATCTTCCAGCGCCGCCGTCAGCTCGTCGAGGATTCGCCGTGCCGAGGCGCTGCCCAGCAGCGCCAGACACCGGCTGCGCGCGTCGCCTTGCAGCTGCAGCGCTGCCTGATAGGCGGCCAGCGCCTCGCGGGCGCGCCCGCCGTCGAGCAGGACGT
>JAHCJT010000271.1 GCA_026126245.1 Alphaproteobacteria bacterium | reverse complement strand
GCCGCGGCAACTCACTGCGCCCACTCAACCGGGTGCGCTCTAGCGGACGAGCAACGCCACCAGGGCCGCCGCCGCAAGGACGCCAAGCAGACGCAAGCCGATCCGCGCCATCCGGCCCAACGCCGGGCGGTTGTCGTTGGCCGGTGCCGCCACCCGCACCATGCGGCGGCGCAAGCGACGGCGGCCCGGTCGCGGCGCGGCATCGGCCGGGCCGTTTGACCGGGAGTGATGGACCGCCATGGCCGTCAGCCGCGCGCCGCCTGCTGCAAGGCTACTTGCGGGCGTGCAGCGGGACGTAGGGCCGTTCGGTCTGGCCGGTGTAGAGCTGGCGCGGCCGGCCGATCTTGGACTGCGGGTCCTCGACCATCTCCCGCCATTGCGCGATCCAGCCGGTGGTGCGCGCCACCGCGAACAGCACCGTGAACATGCTGACCGGGATGCCGATCGCCCGGAAGATGATGCCCGAGTAGAAATCGACGTTCGGGTAGAGCTTCTTGGAGACGAAGTAGTCGTCCTTCAGCGCGATCTGCTCCATCTCCATGGCGAGGTCGAGCAGGGGATCGCCCTTGATGCCGAGCGACGCCAGCACTTCGTGGCACGTCCGGCGCATCACCGTCGCGCGCGGATCGTAGTTCTTGTAGACGCGGTGGCCGAAGCCCATCAGGCGGGTGTGGTCGTTCTTGTCCTTCACGCGCGAGAGGAACGACGCGATGTTCTTCTTATCGCCGATGTGCTGCAGCATGTTCAGCACCGCCTCGTTGGCGCCGCCATGGCTGGGTCCCCACAGCGAGGCGATGCCGGCGGCAATGCAGGCGAACGGGTTGGCGCCGGACGAACCCGCCAGGCGCACCGTCGACGTCGAGGCGTTCTGCTCGTGGTCGGCGTGCAGCATGAGGATCCGGTCCATCGCCTTCTCGATGACCGGATTCATCACGTATTCCTCGGCCGGCACGCCGAACATCATGCGCAGGAAGTTGCCGGCGTAGCTGAGATTGTTCTGCGGATACATGAATGGCTGGCCGGCCGAGTATTTGTAGGCCATGGCCGCGATGGTCGGCATCTTGGCGATCAGCCGGTGCGACGCGACCATCCGCTGGTGCGGATCGTTGATGTCCAGCGAGTCGTGGTAGAAGGCCGACAGCGCCCCGACCACGCCGCAGCACACCGCCATCGGATGGGCATCGCGCCGGAAGCCGCGGTAGAAGGTGGTGATCTGCTCGTGCACCATCGTGTGCCGGCTGATCGTGTAGATGAAATCCGCCTTCTGGTCGGCCGTCGGCAGCTCGCCGTTCAGCAGCAGGTAGGCGACCTCCATGAAGTCGCTGCGCTCGGCCAGCTCAGCGATGTTGTAGCCGCGATGCAGCAGGATGCCCTCGTCGCCGTCGATGTAGGTGATCTTCGATTCGCACGATCCGGTCGAGGTGAAGCCGGGATCGTAGGTGAACATGCCCGTGTCGCCGTAGAGCTTGCGGACGTCGATCACTTCGGGACCGACGGTTCCCGGCATGACCGGAAACTTCCAGCTCTTGCCGCTCGCGTCGTCGGTAAGAGTCACGGACCTGTTGCTGCTCATGGTGTCACCTGCTGTCGGAGCTCGGCAGTATCGCAGACTTGGGCCTGTTCCGATCCTCGGAACCGACCCGTCGCCACGCCGCAAGGAAAATCGCGCGCACCCTAACAAGCCGTTTCGGCCGGCGCAATTCTGTCAGGCCTGCTGACGCGATGCCGCAGGTCAGCGTGCCGCAGACCGCAGGCGTGCCAGCGATTCCTCGCGTCCGAGGATCGCCAGGACCTCGAAGATCCCGGGCGAGACGGTTGACCCGGTCAGCGCGACACGCACGGGTTGAGCCACCTGACCAAGTTTCATCCCGGCGGTTTCGGCGAAGGATTTGACGCTCGCTTCCAGCGCCAGCTCGGTCCAGTCGGCGGCCTCCAGCCGGCCGGCGACGTCGTTCAGCAGCGCCTTGGCCTCGGCGGTCAGCAGGGCGGCCGCCTTGGCATCGGGCGTTGGCGCGCCGCTGCGCGCATACACGGTCAGACCGGCAGTCAACTCGACCAGCGTGCGCGCGCGTTGGCGCACGCCGTCGAGGCCGCGGGCCACGCGATCCCGGGCCGTGTCCGACAGAGGGCCGCCGGTCGCCGTCTCGATCGCTGGCCGAGCGAGCTCCAGCAGGCGGGCGGCGGGCGCTTCGCGCAGATAGTGGGCGTTGAGATTGGTCAGCTTGGCGACATCGAAGCGGGCCGGCGATTGGCCGATGTGCTCGAGGTCGAACCAGGCGATTGCCTGGGCCGTCGAGATGATCTCATCGTCGCCGTGGCTCCAGCCCAGCCGCAGCAGGTAGTTGCGCAGGGCCTCCGGCAGGAAGCCCATGTCGCGATAGGCATCGACGCCCAGCGCGCCGTGGCGCTTTGACAGCTTGGCGCCATCGGGGCCGTGGATCAGCGGGATATGGGCAAATTCCGGCGTCGACCAGCCGAGCGCATTGTAGAGCTGGACCTGACGGAACGTGTTGGTGTGGTGGTCGGCGCCGCGGATGACGTGGGTTATGCCCATGTCGTGGTCGTCGACCACGACGGACAGCATGTAGACCGGCGTGCCGTCGGAACGCAGCAGCACCATATCGTCGAGCTGCGCATTCTGCAGCGTCACCGATCCCAGCACGCGGTCGACCACCGTCGTCTCGCCGCTCTGCGGCGCCCTCAGGCGGATCACGGGCTTCACGCCGGCCGGCGCATCGCCGGGATCGCGGTCACGCCAGCGGCCGTCGTAGCGCATCGGCCGGCCCTCCCGCCGTGCCTGCTCGCGCATCTCGTCGAGTTCCTGGGGCGTGGCGTAGCAGTGATAGGCCTTGCCCTCGGCCAGCAATTGTCGGGCGACCGCGGCATGCCGCTCGGCGCGGCTGAACTGGTAGACGACATCGCCGTCCCAATCGAGGCCCAGCCAGGACAGCCCGTCGAGGATCGCGTCGATGGCTTCCTTGGTCGATCGCTGCCGGTCGGTGTCCTCGATCCGCAGCAGGTACTTGCCGCCGCTATGGCGCGCGAACAGCCAGTTGAACAGCGCCGTCCGGGCGCCGCCGATGTGCAGGAAGCCGGTCGGCGAGGGGGCGAAGCGGGTAACGACAGTCATTGGTTGAGGAGCGTCCGGGGCCATCCAATCGCGGATTCAGGCCGCGTCGGCCCCGCTTTGGTCACAAAAGGACCCCTAGCATAAGAACCATGCTCTGTCTGTCAAACCGCTGACGTCGGCTGTCGGGGAGGCCGGTGGTGGGGTTCGCCGATATCGCTGCCGCGCCGCCGCCTGCGCCGGGCATCGTGGCCGGCAGTGCCGGCCGGTTGCTGGCCTGGTTGACGCAACGTCTTGACGCCGAGCGCGACCGCTGGGGTCTGTGGCTGCCGGTCGCGCTGGGTGGCGGCATCGCCCTTTATTTCGAGCTGTCGTTCGAGCCGCCGCTGTGGGTCGGGCCGCTGCTTGCGGGACTCGGATTGCTGCTGGCGTGGTTGGGCACGGCCGGCTTGCCGGTCCGGCCATGGGCAATCGCGTTGATCGCGATCGGCAGCGGCTTCGGTATCGCCGCGTGGCGGACGGCCGGCGTCGAGGCGCCGGTCCTGGCTCGCCACTACGGCCCGGCGGTGGTCGAGGGCCGCGTGGTCGAGGTTGCGCTGCTGCCCGAGGGGCGCCGCGTCGTGCTGGATCGGGTCGTGCTGAAGGGCGTGCGGCTGGAGGAAACGCCCCGGCGCGTGCGGCTTTCGCTCAAGCGCGGCGGCGGCGAGCGGCTGGCTACCGGTGATCGCATCGCGGTGACGGCGACGCTGTCGCCGCCACCAGGACCGGCGACGCCCGGTGCCTTCGATTTCCAGCGCTATGCCTGGTTCATGGAGCTGGGTGCCGTTGGCTATGCCCATGGTGCTCCAACCGTGGTCGCGGCGGGTCGACCATCGGGCTTCGTGATGTGGCTGGACGAACTGCGCCGCCAGCTGATTGCGCGCATCGTGGCGGTCCTGCCGGGCGACGCCGGCGCCATGGCGGCCGCCCTGATTGCCGGCGACCAGAGCGGCATCTCGCAACCGACGATGCAGGCGATGCGCGACTCGGGGCTGGCGCACCTGTTGTCGATCTCGGGGCTGCACATCGCCTTTGCCGCGGTGCTGGTGATGGGGCTGATCCGTTATGGCCTGGCCGCCGTACCGTTTCTGGCCTTGCGCTTTCCCATCAAGAAGTGGGCGGCTGCTGGCGGCGCGCTGGGAGCGCTGTTCTATGTCCTGCTGGCCGGCGCGCCGGTGCCGGCGCAGCGCGCGTTCCTGATGCTCGCGGTCGTGGTGCTGGCGGTGCTGACCGACCGTACCGCGGTGTCGATGCGATTGGTGTGCTGGGCTGCCGTGGTGGTGTTGCTGGTCCAGCCCGAAAGTCTGGTCGGCGCCAGCTTCCAGCTCTCGTTCGCGGCCGTGGTGGCGCTGGTGGCGGCTTGGGAGGCATGGCAGCCATGGCGCGTGCGCCGCGCCGAGGGAGGAGCGTCGGGCTTACCGGGTCGCCTGGCCGGTCACCTGCTGGCGTCGTTGTTCACGACCATCGTGGCCAGCGTCGCGACCGCCGGATTTTCCGCCTATCACTTCAATCGGCTGAGCCTTGCCGGTGTCTTCGCCAATCTTGTGGCCGTGCCCTTGACCGGAGTCTGGGTGATGCCCTGGGGATTGGCGGCGCTGTTGCTGCTGCCATTCGGCGGCGAAGGGCTGGCGCTGGTGCCGATGGGCTGGGGCATCGAGGGCATCATCCGGGTGGCGCGTGAAGCCGCCGCCTGGCCGGCAGCGGCCGCCGTGACGCCCGCCATGCCGGGCGCGTCGTTGTGGCTGCTGACGTTGGGCGGTCTGTGGCTCTGCCTGTGGCGGACCGGCTGGCGGCTGTGGGGACTGATCCCCGTGACACTGGCCATGCTGCTGGGCCTGTTGCGCACACCGCCCGATATCCTGGTCAGCGCCGATGCACGCCTCATCGGCGTTCGCACGGCCGACGGTGGCCTGCTGCTGTCATCGGGGAAGGTCGAGCGGTTTACGGCCGAGACGTGGACGCGACGGGCAGGTGTCGGGTCACCGGGGCCTTGGCCGGTCGGCACCGAGAGCGCCGATGGCCGGCTGCGTTGTGACGCCCTGGGGTGCGTCTACCGTCGTGCCGGCAAACGGATCTGGATCGCCAGTCGGGAAGACGGCTTGCTGGCGGATTGCGCAGGGGCCGACGTGGTGGTGTCGGTCGTGCCGGTCCGTGGCCGCTGCCGCAGCGTGCCCAAGGTCGTCGATCGATTCGATATGTGGCGCCAGGGCGCCCACGCCATCTGGGTTGGCGACAACGGCGCAGTGCGGATCGAGTCGACCCGTCAGATTCGTGGCGATCGACCGTGGGTCCCCAAGCCCGAAACGCGGCCGCGCTGGCAGGCGACGAGCGACGATGGTCCGGCCGCAGGTACGCGGCCAGCCGATTCCCGCCGGTCGCGTCAGAACTTGCGATAGAGGCCGACCAGCCGGCCCTGGACCTTGACCCGGTCCGGTCCAAAAATGCGCGTCTCGTAGCGCGCGTTGGCGGGCTCGAGCGCGATCGACGCGCCCTTGCGGCGCAGACGCTTGAGCGTGGCTTCGCTGTCGTCGACCAGCGCCACGACGATGCTGCCGTTTTCGGCCGTGTCGCCGCTCTTGATGATCGCGATGTCGCCGTCGTTGATGCCGGCGTCGATCATCGAATCGCCCTCGACCTGAAGGCAGTAGTGCGCGCCCTGGCCCAGCAGCGAGGTCGGCACATCGATGGTCGTGGTGTTGTCGCGCAGCGCCTCGATCGGCGTGCCGGCCGCGATCTTGCCGTAGATCGGCAGCGAGATCGCCGCGGCCTCGTTGGCGGGCACCATCGCGCCCGGCAGGCCGGGGCGGAAGTCGCCGCGAATGACTTGCGGGACAAAGGACGACGCTGCCTCACGCATGCCGATGCTGGCCGCCGCCCGGCCGGCGGCCGGCGCGTAGGCAGGGTCGGGCATGTGCGGCACGGCGGCCGCTTCGGGCAGCTTGACCACCTGCAGGGCCCGCGCGCGATGCGCCAGGCGACGCAGGAAGCCGCG
>JAHCJT010000270.1 GCA_026126245.1 Alphaproteobacteria bacterium | reverse complement strand
CGCTGACTGGCACTGCGAAAGTCATCCGGCCGGTGCAGGGGTGGCATGAAGACGCGCCCGTCGCGACCGCACCGGCGCCATGCTACGGTCCGGCCGACCTGAATCGGGAGCCTGCGCCATGTCCAAAGCCGCCCTCAAGCCCATCGACACCAACAATCTCGACGCGATGTGGATGCCGTTCTCGGCCAACCGCCAGTTCAAGCGCACGCCGCGCCTGCTGGTCGGCGCCAAGGACATGCACTACACCGCCTCCGACGGGCGCACGATTCTCGACGGCACTGCCGGGCTGTGGTGCGTCAATGCCGGCCATTGCCGCGAGCCGATCGTCGAGGCGATCCGCGCCCAGGCGGCGAAGATGGACTTCGCGCCCGCCTTCCAGATGGGCCACCCGACGGCGTTCGAGCTTGCCGCGCGCCTGTCGCAGATGGCGCCCGCCGATCTCGGCAAGGTGTTCTTCACCAACTCCGGCTCCGAATCGGTGGACACCGCGCTCAAGATCGCGCTCGCCTATCACCAGGTCGCCGGCCAGGCGACGCGCAAGCGGCTGATCGGGCGCTCGCGCGGCTATCACGGCGTCGGCTTCGGCGGCATCTCGGTCGGCGGCATGGTCAACAACCGCAAGTTCTTCGGCGCGCTGCTGCCGGGCGTCGATCACCTGCCGCATACCCATTTGCCGGCACGGAACGCCTTCTCGCGCGGCCAGCCCGAGCACGGTGCCGAGCTGGCCGACGAGCTGGAGCGCATCGTGGCCTTGCACGACGCCTCGACCATCGCCGCCGTCATCGTCGAGCCGTGCGCCGGCTCGACCGGCTACCTGCCGCCGCCCAAGGGCTACCTGCAGCGGCTGCGGGAGATCTGCACCAAATACGGAATCCTGCTGATTTTCGACGAGGTGATCACCGGCTTCGGGCGGCTGGGTGCGGCGTTCGCGGCCGAGCATTTCGGCGTCATCCCCGACCTGATGACAGTCGCCAAGGGCATCAGCAACGCCACCGTGCCGATGGGCGGCGTGTTCGTGCGCAAGCCGGTCTACGAGACGCTGATGAACGGTCCGGAGAATGCCATCGAACTGTTCCACGGCTATACCTATTCGGCCCATCCGCTGGCCTGCGCCGCCGCGTCGGCCGTGCTCGACATCTACAAGACGGAAGGCCTGTTCCAGCGCGCTGCCGAGCTGTCGCCCTATTGGGAGGATGCCGTGCACTCGCTGAAATCCGCGCCGGGCGTCACCGACATCCGCAACCTCGGTCTGGCCGCCGGCATCGATCTCGAGAGCCGGCCGGGCGCGGCCGGCGCGCGCGGCTACGATACCTTCGTGAAGGCCTTCGAGCTCGGCGTGATGGTGCGCCAGGCGGGCGATGCGCTTGCCATGTCGCCGCCGCTGGTCATCGAAAAAAACCAGATCGACGAGATCATCGATATCGTCGGCAAGGCCATCAAGCAGGCGGCCTGACCGCCGGGAGGCAGCCGCGATGATGCAGCGCCGTATCCTCATCGCCGGCCTGGCGGCTGTCGCCGTCCTGGCCGGCTGCGACAGTGCGCCGAAAAAGGCCGACATCCTCGAGAAGGCCAAGGGCGCCAAGACCAAGGCGGATCTCGAGAAAGCCCTGGGCAAGCCGACCGAGGTCGACAAGATCGGCCCGGTCGAGAAGTGGACCTACAAGGCGTCCGACGGGTCGGTCACCTACATCATTGTCGCCGACCAGGTGACGCTCGACGTCACCGGCGGCAACAAGAAGTAGCGGCAACCGACGCACGCCGGGCCGTGCTGACAGCACGGCTGCGCGTGTCAGGTAACGCTGCCCGCGATCTGCGTCAGACCTCACCCATCCGGCGACCGCCGCGGCAGCGCAACCGACCTTTCGGCGCCTTCCGAACAAATTCTCTCTGGTCGCCTGGGGGCGGCGCGGCGGTAGAATGGCCGTGGCCCAAAAGGCGGAAGGGCCAGCAGGCGGGAGGGAACGAATGAAGGTGCTGATCACCGGCGGCGGCGGCTTTCTCGGAAAGAAGCTGGCGCGGCGCATCTTGGAGGGTGCCGAGCTGATCGGCCCGTCGGGCCGGCCCGAGAAGGTGCGCGAACTGGTGCTGTTCGACGTCGCCAAGGCCAGCGGTCCCGGGCTCGATGATCCGCGCGTGCACGCGCTGGCCGGCGACATCGCCAATTTCGCCACCGTGCAATCGATCGTGCAGGGCGCGTCCAGCGTCTTTCATTTCGCCGCCGTGGTGAGCGCCGGCGCCGAGGCCGATTTCGATCTCGGCTACAAGGTCAACCTCGACGGCACGCGCAACGTGCTGGAGGCCTGCCGGGCGCAGGGCAGCACGCCGCGGCTGATCTTCACCTCGTCGCTGGCGGCCTACGGCGGCGAGCTGCCGCCGGCGGTGACCGACGACACGCCGCTGACGCCGCAGACGTCGTACGGCGCCCAGAAGGCGATCGGCGAATTCCTGGTGCGCGACTACACGCGCAAGGGCTACCTGCGCGGCACCGCCGTGCGGCTGCCGACCATCTGCGTGCGCACCGGCGCGCCCAACAAGGCGGCCTCGACGTGGGCCAGTTCGATGGTGCGCGAGCCGCTGACCGGCGTCGACGTGATCTGCCCGGTGACGCCGCAGACGGTGATGGCGGTGCTCAGCCCGCGGCGCACCGTCGAGGCCTTCGTGCGCGCCCACAATCTGGAGGTCGACGCCTTCGGCCCCGGCCGCGCCTTGCTGCTCAACGGCATCAATGTGACCGCCCGCGAACTGGAAGAGGGCATGCGCCGCAATGCCGGCAACCGCCGCGTCGGCAAGGTGACGTGGCAGCACGATCCTATGATCCAGCGCATCTGCGATGGCTGGCCGCAGGGCATCGACAGCGCCCGTGCCCGCCGCCTGGGCTTCGAGACTGACCGCGACCTCGACGAGATCGTGCGCCACTTCATCGCCGACGATCTCGACGAGCAGATGAAACTGGTGAGTCGCGCCGCCTGATCCAACCCGGCGGTCCGTACCATGACCAGCGGCGCGACTGGCGGCGCCCGCGCGCGCGTGCTGGCGGCGCTGGCGCTGATCACCATCGCCAGCCAGTTCTTCCGGGCCTCGACGGCAGCCATCGCGCCCGACCTGATCGGCGATCTCGGCCTGTCGGCGCAGCAATTCGGTGCCGCCAACGGTGCCTTCTTCCTCGCCATTGGCATCCTGCAGATTCCGGTCGGCATCCTGTTCGATCGCTACGGGCCGCGCCGCGTGACGACGGCGCTGACCGGGCTGGCGGTGGCCGGCGCCATCTGGCAGGCGCTGTGCACCACGGGCGCCGAGTTCCTGGCCGCCCGGCTGGTGCTGGGCGTCGGCTGCGCCGGCAGCTTCATGAGTGCTGTGCTGCTGAGCTCGCGCTGGTTCGCCGGCGAGCGGCTGGCGACGGTGCTGAGCTGGGTGTTCGCGCTCAGCCAGGCCGGCCTGATGCTGGCGGCCACGCCGCTGGCCGCCGCCAGCGCCGCGTTCGGCTGGCGCGCCGCCTATCTCGCGGCCGCGGCCGGGGCGGTGGCGATTGGCGCGCTGTTCTTCCTGCTGGTGCGCGACGCGCCGCCCGGTGAGGTGCCGTCGGCCGGTCGCGGCGAGAGCCTGCTCGATGCGTTGCGCGGCGTGGCGCGGGTGTGGCGCACGCGAGGGCTGGTGCCCGTCCTGGCGATCCATACCGTCGCCTATGCCAGCATGGCCACGGTGCTCTCGGTGTGGGCCGGCAAGTATCTTGCCGACGTACATGGGTTGGGCGCTGTGGCGCGCGGCAACGTGCTGCTGGCGATGAGCGTGTTTCAGGTTGCGGGCACCTTGGCGTTCGGGCCGCTCGACCGGCTGTTCAACACCCGCAAATGGGTGATCGTTGGCGGCGCCGCGCTGAGCCTGTGCACCTTGGGATCGCTGGCACTGATTGCCGGACCGGGGTTCTGGCCGGCGGCGGCGCTGCTCTGCCTGCATTGCGCGGTGGCAGCCTACGGCATCGTTATCGTGGCGCATGGCCGCACGCTGTTTCCGGCGCCTCTGGCCGGTCGCGGCGTGACCACGGTGAACATGGCCCAGGTCGTGGGCTCGGCCGGCCTGCCGTGGCTGACCGGCATCGTCATCGGCCTGTTTCCAGCGACCGCGGCGGGCTACGCCGAGGACGCCTATCGCGCCGCCTTCGGCACCATCGGCCTCGCGGTACTGGCCGGGCTGGCCGTCTACCTCACGGCGCGCGACGCCAGGCCACGGGGCTAGCGTTGACGCTCAACCCGTGGCGCGCTTGCCGCTCAGCCGCTGCAGCAGCTGCATGATCAGCCACATGCCGAAGCCCCAGAAGCCGAACACGGCGGGCGCCAGCGCCACGCCCGGTAGTTGAAATCCGCCGCCCAGATCATGGCCGCGTGCCGGCTCCACGATGAACCATTCGACCAGGGTCGGCACGACGGCGGCGAACAGGATCCAGCCCAGCACGCCGCGCAGGCCGCCCGAGAGCTGCGGCACGACGAAGGCCGCCGCGACGCCCCAGAACCCGGTCCAGAAGGCGAAGGTGATGACCACCGGCAGCCCGAACGGCCGGGTCGGGGCCATGGAGTAGGTCATGGTTTTGAGCATGCCGGCCGCGTTCAGCAGCCAGAATCCGCCCTGGTGGAAGATCAGGTACGCCACCGCGCCGGCGATGAAGCCGAATATCACGGTCCGGACGGAGGTGTTGCCCATGGTGTGTCCCCATGCTGAGCACCGGCGCCACTATCATCCGAGACCGCTCAACCGCCAACCGCGAAATAGTCAACAAGTCATTGTATTTGATTGTCAGCCGCGAGTCGCCGCCGGCCGATATCGAGGCGGCCGGCGGCGCCGTGATGCGTGTCCTGGCAACGCCCCGCGCACGCCACGGCGAGGCGCCGGCAACACCCATCGCGGGCGAACGATCGCGTCGGCCCACGAGCGCGGTTCTTCGCGACCTCGGTCGCGGCGCCCGTCGCGTCGTGGCGCGGCTAGGGCCGCATCCAGAACTGCGCCTTGCCGGCGCGCACCGGCGCGGCGAGGTTGGCGAACTCGCACAGCAGCGGCCTTGTGTCGCGCGGATCGATGATCTCCTCGATCCAGAAGCTCTCGGCGCTGCGGAACGGCGAGCGCAGCTTGTTCAGCCGGTCCTCGATCTCCCTCAGCTTGGCCGCCGGATCGGGCGCGGCGTCGATCTCGGCGCGGTAGGCCGCCTCGATGCCGCCCTCCAGCGGTAGCGAGCCCCAGCGGCCCGACGGCCAGGCGTAGCGGAAGCTCATGCGGCCGGTGTTGCGGTGGGCGGCACCGGCGACGCCGAAATTGTTGCGCACGATCACCGTGCACCACGGCACCGTGATCTGGTGCATCGCCGCCATGGCCCGCACGCCCTGGCGGATGACGCCGCTTCTCTCGGCGTCGAGCCCGATCAGGAAGCCGGGGCAGTCCTCGAGGTAGACGATCGGCAGCCGGAACGTCTCGGCCATGTCCATGAAGCGCGTCACCTTCTGGCAGGTGTCGCTCGTCCAGGCGCCGCCGTAGTGCATCGGGTCGCTGGCCATGAAGGCCACGGGCCAGCCGTCGAGCCGCGCCAGGCCGGTGATCACCGGCCGGCCGAACATCCGGCCCATTTCGAAGAAGCTGTCGCGGTCCAGCACGTCTCCCAGGATATCGCGCATGCGATAGACTTTGCGCCGGTCGGTGGGGACCGCATCGATCAGGCGCGACTCGCGTCGCGTCGGCGGATCGTCGCAGGCGATGCGCGGCGGCAGCTCCCAGACCGAGCTCGGCAGATAGGACAGGAAGCGCCGGGCGCGGGCGAAGGCCTCGGCCTCGCTGTCGACCACCTCGTCCGTCGCGCCGCTGCGGGCGTGCACGTCGGGGCCGCCGAGCTCATCCTTGCTCACCTTGCGGCCGACCCGTTCGACGACCGGCGGACCGGCGATGAACATGTACGAGGTGCCGCGCACCATGACCGTGTAGTGTGCGGTCACGGCACGCGCCGCGGGCAGGCCGGCCACCGAGCCCAGCACCAGCGATACCACCGGTACCGTCTCGAGATTGCGCACGGCGAAATCCCAGCCGGCGTTGGCGGGCAGGTAGGTTCGACCGATGGTCTCGACCGTACGCACCGAT
>JAHCJT010000027.1 GCA_026126245.1 Alphaproteobacteria bacterium | reverse complement strand
CGCATCTCCGAGCGCCGGCTGGGGCCGGACATCGGATCGGACCACCGGCCGCTGGTGCTGCATGTGCGCCTGGTGGAAGGGCCATGACGCCGCGGCTGCCGCTGCGACATGCCGCCCGGCATGGCGCCGCCGCGCCGTGGCGCCGGCCGGCGGCGGGGACTATATGCAGGACAGCATGACCCCGCCCGAACCGCCCGCCGACCCGGTCCCGAACGAGGGCACTGCATCTTTCGGCTACCGCAACGTACCGGCCGACCAGAAGGCCGGCCTCGTTCGCCAGGTGTTCGACAGCGTCGCGTCGCGCTACGACGTGATGAACGACCTGATGTCGCTGGGCGTGCATCGCTTGTGGAAGGGGGCGATGGTGGACGCGCTGGCGCCGCGCGCCGGCATGGCGGTGATCGATGTCGCCGGCGGCACGGGCGACATCGCCTTCCGCATCCATGGCCGCACCGGCGGCGGGGCGTGGGTCACGATCTGCGACATCAATCCGACCATGCTGGCAACCGGGCAGGATCGTGCCCTCGACCGCGGCATCCTGCACGGACCGGAGTGGGTAGCGGGCGATGCCGAAGCGCTGCCGTTCCGCGATCGCAGCTTCGACGCCTATACCATTGCCTTTGGCCTGCGCAACGTCACGCATATCGACCGTGCCCTGGGCGAAGCGCGGCGCGTTCTCAAACCCGGTGGCCGGTTTCTCTGTCTGGAGTTCTCCAGGGTCGGCCTGCCGTTTCTGGCCCGCCTTTATGATTCTTATTCCGCGACGGTTTTGCCGGCGCTGGGCGGCCTGGTGGCTGGCGATCGCGAGTCCTACCGCTATCTGCATGAAAGCATCCGCCGTCATCCGCCGCAGGACCGGCTCGCCGAGATGATGCAGGCGGCAGGGATGGCTCGGGTCAGTTGGCGCGACATGTCGGGCGGCATCGTGGCCCTGCACAGCGGCTGGCGAATCTGACGATGACGGCGATCGCCGACATGCCGACCTTGGACGCGCGCGGCGTCCTGTCGCGGCGGACAGCGGGCTAGACCGCGATGCTGCGATTTCTGCGAAACGGCCTGCGCCTGGTCCGGCTCGCCTTTGCCCTGGCGCGGCACGACGCGCTCTTCCCGCTCGAGACGCTGCGTATCGCAACCGGCATCGTCGCCGTGGCGCGGCTGGTGCGCCGGCGCAACGACGCGCGTCGTCCCGGCCAGCGGCTGGCGGCGGCGTTCACTGACATGGGACCGAGCTTCATCAAGTTCGGACAGGCGCTGTCGACGCGCGCCGATCTGCTGAGCGAGGAAGTCGCGATCGACCTTGGCCAGCTTGCCGATCACCTCGCGCCGTTTCCCGGAGTCGATGCCCGCCGAACCATCGAGCAGGAGCTGGGTCGGCCGGTCGACGCCCTGTTCACGTCGTTCGACGACGCGCCGGTGGCCGCCGCGTCGATTGCCCAGGTGCACTACGCCGTGACGGTCGACGGGCGCGAAGTCGCCGTCAAGGTGCTGCGGCCCGGCATCGAGGAGGCCTTCGCGCGCGACCTCGATCTGTTCTACTGGCTGGCCGATCTGGTCGAGCGCGCCCAGCCGCGTTTCCGGCGCTTGAAACCGTTGGCCTCGGTGCGTGCCTTCGCCGACGTCGTGCGCGTCGAGATGGATCTGCGCATGGAAGCGGCGGCGGCCGAGGAACTGGGCGGCAATTTCGCGGGCGACGCGTTCTACCGCACGCCGGCGATCGACTGGGACCGCACGGCGCGGCGCGTCATGACCATGGAGCGTGTGCACGGCATCCCGATCGGCGATCGCGATCGCCTGCTGGCTGCCGGTCACGACGTCAATGCCGTCCTGAAGAAGAGTGCCGAGGCGTTCTTCTACCAGGTGTTCCGCGATGGCTTCTTCCATGGCGACATGCATGGCGGCAACGCCTTCGTCGAGGAGTCCGGCTGCATCGTCCCGGTCGACTTCGGCATCATGGGCCGGGTCGACACCGCCACGCGCGGCTACCTGGCCGAACTGCTGATCGCCTTCCTGCGCCGCGACTATCGTACCGTCGCCGAGGTCCAGTTCCGCGCCGGCTACGTGCCGCCCGACAAGTCGGTCGACGTCTTCGCGCAGGCCTGCCGGTCGATCGGCGAGCCGATCTTCGGCAAACCGTCCAACCAGATCTCGATCGCGCGTCTGCTGGCACAGCTGTTGCGGGTGACCGAGCAGTTCGAGATGGAAGCCCAGCCGCAGCTGCTGTTGCTGCAGAAAACCATGCTGATGGCCGAAGGCATGGGCACCAAGCTCAATCCCGAGGTCAACATCTGGGAGCTGGCGCGGCCGCTGATCGAGGAATGGATGGGCACGCATTTCGGCCCGCGCGCCCGGCTGGAGCGGGCGCTGGGCGAAACAATCGACGCCATCCGCAAGCTGCCCCGACTGGTCGATACCATCGAACGCATCGCCGAGCGCGAGCGCCGCCGTGCCGAGCGTGAGCTGACGGCGGCGCAGGCGGACGGTCCGGCCGGCCGCTGGCCACGCCTCGACTGGGCCCTGCTGGTCGCCGTGGCGGCGCTGGCGGCTGCGATCAGCGCCTGGTGGATCTGACCCGTGGCCGGCCGATCCCGGGTGCGCGCCACGGCGCAGGCCGAGCCGGGCGCGTCGGGGTTCAGCGCCGAGACCTTGCGATTTCTCAAGGCGCTGGATTTCCATCAGGACCGCGGCTGGTTTCAGGCCCATCGCGCACTCTACGAGCGGGTGGTGCGCTCGCCGATGATCGCGACCGTCGAGGCGGTGGTCGGCGGATTGGCGCGGCGCAAGCTGCCGTTCACCGGCGACCCACGCTCGGCGATCATGCGTATCCACCGCGACGTACGCTTCACGAGGGACAAGCGGCCGTTCAACGCTCATACGGCCATGATGTTGAGCCGCAGCGGCCGGCGCGAGTCGATCGGCAAGTTCTACCTGCAGGTCGACCCCAGGGGCTCGTTCCTCGCCGCCGGGTTCTACCGGCCAGAACCAGCCGACCTGCTGCGGTTGCGGCGTGCGATCGTTGCCCGACCGGGCCGCTTTCTGGCCATGCAGCAGGCATTGAAAAAGGCCGGCCTGGCGCTCGATCCTGAGGATCAGCTGACCCGCCGGCCTTCGGGCTTCGCCGACCTCGATCCGCGCATCGACGCTGCAGTGCGGCTGAAATCGTTTTTCGTATTGCGCGATCTGGCGGAGCCGGAGGTTCTCGACCGCTCGGTGCTGGTCAAGGCGGCCGGCGATTTCGCGGCCGCGTCGATGCCGTTGATGCGCTTCGGCTGGGACGTGCTGGGCTGAGGCGGCGCCCGAGCACCGCAAGCGTCACCTTGCGTCCGGACCGGTCCGTCCGCCATCATCGGCCGGGCCGAGGCGTCAGGCGCCGCGCGGTGGCGCGAGGGAAACATGCTAAGCGGCAAGCGCATCCTGCTGATCGTCACGGGCGGCATTGCCGCCTTCAAATGCCACGACCTCATCCGCCGGCTGCGCGAACGGGGCGCCGAGGTGCGATGTGTCATGACCGAAGCGGCCACCCGCTTCGTCACGCCGCTGTCGTTGCAGACGCTGTCGGAAGACAAGGTCTACGCCGACATGTTCTCGCTGACCGACGAAAGCGAGATGGGCCATATCGAGCTGTCGCGTGAGGCTGACCTGCTGGTGGTGGCGCCGGCCACCGCCGACATCCTGGCCAAGATGGCCGCCGGTCTGGCCGACGACCTCGCCTCGACGGTGCTGCTGGCCACCGACAAGGCCGTGCTGGTGGCGCCGGCGATGAACGTGCGCATGTGGGCTCACCCGGCGACCCAGGCGAACGTCATGACCCTGGGCGGACGCGGCGTGCTGTTTGTCGGGCCCAATGAAGGGCCGATGGCCTGCAATGAATATGGCCCGGGCCGCATGTCCGAACCGCTGGAGATCGTGGCCGCCGTCGAGGGCTATTTCACCGGCAAGCTGGCGCCGCCGGATCCGCGCCAGGCGTTGCCGCAACCGCCCGAGGCGATTTCGCTGCCGCATCGGCCGCTGCTGGGCCGCCGCGCGCTGGTCACCAGCGGGCCGACGCGCGAGGCGATCGATCCGGTGCGCTACATCTCCAACCACTCCTCCGGCCGGCAGGGTCATGCCATTGCGGCGGCGTTGGCCGCGCTGGGTGCCGACGTCACGCTGGTCAGCGGGCCGGTAACGCAGCCCGATCCAGCCGGCGTGCGCCTGGTGAAGGTCGAGTCGGCCGACCAGATGCTGGGCGCCTGCAAGGCGGCACTGCCGGTCGACGTGGCGGTCTGCGCCGCCGCCGTCGCCGACTGGAAGGTTGCCAAGACGGTCAACGCGAAGCTGAAGAAGACGCCCGGCGCGCCGCCGCCGGCGATTTCCCTGGTGGCCAATCCCGACATTCTCGCCACGCTGGCGGCCGGCGGTGCCGACCGGCCGGCCCTGGTGGTCGGATTTGCCGCCGAGACCGAGGACGTGATCGCCAATGCGGTGGCCAAGCGCCAGCGCAAGGGCTGCGACTGGATCGTGGCCAATGATGTCTCGCCCGGCACGGGGACGTTCGGTGGCGAGCGCAACACTGTTCATCTGGTCACGGCCGATGGCGTCGACTCCTGGCCGACACAGACCAAGGACGCCGTCGCGGCCCGTCTGGCCGCACGCATCGCGCAGCATCTGGTCGCAGGGTGAGCGCAGGGCATCGGTTACCGCGAACGGCATGGGGATCACCCAAGTTATACACGGCAACCGCTGATAGCTGATTGCAATCCACGATCTTGGCGTGTGAAATGGGCACCGCTAATGTGAAAGTGCCCATGTCGAATTCCGTCACAGTCGAAGTCAAACGCCTGCCTCATGCCGCCGGCCTGCCGCTGCCGGACTATGCAACCGCATGGGCCGCCGGCATGGATTTGTTGGCCGCGATCGATACCGAGATCGTGCTGCCGCCATTGGGGCGTGCCATCGTGCCGACGGGCCTGCAGATCGCCTTGCCGCCCGGTTTCGAGGCCCAGGTACGGCCGCGATCGGGACTGGCCGCCAAGAACGGTGTGACCGTGGCGAATGCGCCGGGCACAATTGACGCCGACTACCGCGGCGAGGTCGGCGTCATCCTGATCAATCTCAGCGGCGAGCCGTTCACGGTCAGCCGCGGCATGCGCATCGCCCAGATGGTGATCGCCCGGCATCTGCAGGCGCAATGGCGCGAGGTCGAGAGCCTGTCCGAAACGGCGCGGGGCGCCGGCGGGTTCGGCTCGACCGGCACGCGAGGTTGAGGCGGACCGCCGTCATGCCGCGGCTCAGCAAGAAGACCATGTTCGCGATCGAGGCGGTGCTCGACATCGCCATGAATGCCGGCGAGCAGCCGGTGCGCGGCGGCGACATCACGCGCCGGCAGAACATTCCCAAGCGCTATCTCGAGCAGGTGCTGCAGCGGCTGGTACACGAGGGAATCCTCGCCGGCAAGCGCGGGCCGCGCGGCGGATACACGCTGGGCCGCGAACGCCGGCGCATCAGCCTGGGCGACATCATCCGGGTCGTGCGCCAGCTTGAAGCCGATACCGAGCCGGCGGACGAGTCCGTCGGCTCGCCGCTCGCCCATACGGTGGTGTGGCCGACCTGGAACCGGTTGCGCGATGAGATGATGGCGCGAATGGACGCCATCACTGTCGAAGACATGGTGCGCGAGGCGCGCGAGCACGGTGTGCAGAGCGAGGCGGCGCAGCGCCTTGAATTTCACATCTGACGGTGCCCGCCATGAGTACGATCCCGACCGTCGAGCTGCCGTCCGGCGCCCGCATGCCCAAGTTCGGCATCGGCACGTGGCGGATGGGCGAGGATCGGCGCCGGCGCAAGGACGAGACCGAGGCGATCCGACACGGCATCGATCTCGGTTTCACCCTGATCGATACGGCCGAGATGTACGGCGAGGGCGGCGCCGAAGAGGCGATCGCCGACGCCATCGCCGGCCGGCGCGACGGGCTCTACATCGTCAGCAAGGTCTATCCGCACAACGCCTCGCGGCGCGACGCCGTGGCGGCCTGCGAGCGCAGCCTCAAGCGGCTCAGGATCGAGCGGCTCGATCTCTATCTGCTGCACTGGATCGGGGGCGCGCCTTTCGAGGAAACCATCGGCGCGTTCCAGAAGCTGAAACGGGATGGCAAGATCGCCGACTGGGGCGTCAGCAACTTCGACCTTGGCGATCTGCAGGCATGGTGGGCCAAGGATGGCGGCGGCTGCGGCACCAATCAGGTGATGTACAACCTTGCCCGCCGCGGCATCGAGTTCGACCTGCTGCCCTGGATGCAGCGGCATGGCATTCCCCTGATGGCCTACTCGCCGTTTGACCGCGGGCCGCTGGCGCGCGATCGCGCGCTGAAGGCGGTCGCCGACCGCCTGGGCGCGACGGCGGCGCAGGTCGCCCTCGCCTGGCTGCTGCGCCAGCCCGGCGTCGTGGCAATTCCCAAATCGGCGGACAAGGCGCGCACAACGGAGAATTTCGCTGCGCTCAAGATCACGCTGGGCGATGCCGACCTTGCCGAACTCGATCGCGCCTTCCCGCCGCCGAGCGGCAAGCGCTCCCTGTCGATGGCCTGAGCGTCGGTCGGGGGCTGCAGGGCCCCTGCTTACGCGTAGGGATTGGCAATGCCGAGTCCTGTCAGAATGTGCACCTCCAGCGCTTCCATGCGTCGCGCTTGGGCATCAGTCTGGTGATCGTAGCCCAACAGATGCAGGACGCCGTGCACAACCAGGTGCGTCAGGTGATGGCCGGGGCGCTTGTGCTGCGCGCGTGCTTCGCGCAGCACCGTTTGGCGCGCCAGTGCGATGTCGCCCAGGAAACGCGGTGCGCCCGCCAAGGACGCCCGCCGGTCGGCGGCAAACGACAGCACGTTGGTCGGCTTGTCCTGGTGGCGGAACGCGCGGTTGAGGGTGCGCACTGCCGCATCGTCTGCCAGTGCGATGGCCAGCGCGACGTCGCCAGCGGGACGTCGCGGCGAGGCCGATAGAGCCGAGGACGCGGCACGGCGGCACAACGCGCGCGCGGTGCGCAGGCTGGCCAGCCAACGGCGGTCCTGCAGATCGATGTCGATGTGCGTCCGCGGCCCGGTCGCGGCGGGGCGGCGGTGGCGCGTCACGGCCTGGGTTTGCGCGGCGGTTTTTCGCGGCTCTCGCGGGCATCGTAGGCGCGCACGATGCGGGCCACGAGGTCATGGCGCACCACGTCGCGATCTGTGAAATGCACGAAGCGCACGCCCTCGACGCCGCTCAGGGTCTCGACGGCGTCGCGCAGCCCCGAGGGCACGCCGGACGGCAGGTCGACCTGGGTAAGATCGCCGGTCACGACCATGCGCGCGCCTTCGCCGAGGCGGGTCAGGAACATCTTCATCTGCATGGGCGAGGTGTTCTGCGCCTCATCGAGGATCACGAAGGCGTGCGCCAGCGTGCGGCCGCGCATGAAGGCAAGCGGCGCCACTTCGATCTCCCCGTCGGCGAGGCGGTTGGCGAGCTGGTCGGCCGGCATCATGTCGTGCAGCGCGTCGTAGAGCGGCCGCAGATAGGGGTCGACCTTCTCCTTCATGTCGCCGGGCAGGAAGCCCAGCCGCTCGCCGGCCTCGACTGCCGGCCGCGACAGCACGATCCGTTCGACCGAGCCGGCAAGCAGCATGGACACCGCCATGGCGACCGCGAGGTAGGTCTTGCCGGTGCCGGCCGGACCCAGCCCGAACACCAGGTCGCGCTCGCGAATCGCCTCAATGTACTCGCGCTGCGTCGGCGAGCGCGGCTGGATCAGACGCTTGCGGGTACGGATGGCGGCGGCGTCAGCGGCATTGGTGTCGGCGCCAACCCGGGCGAAGCGCACCGCGGCGTCGACTTCGGCCTGGTCGACCACCTGACCGCGCTTGAGCCGCTCGTAGAGCGCCAGCAGCGCGGCGCGCGCCAGCGCCGTTTCCTGGGCGGCGCCTGACACCGCGATCTGATTGCCGCGCGAGCTGAGCTGCACGCCCAGCAACTGTTCGATGCGCACGAGGTGGCGGTCGTGCTGGCCGTAGAGCGCCGGCAGCAGCGCGTTGTCGTCGAAGGTCAGTCGCCGGACATCGCCGGTGCGGGCGCCGCTGACGCTGCCGGCGTCGCTCATGCCGCTGCCCCCACGGGGACGCCGGGTGCCGATTGTGCCGCAGCGCCTTCAACGATCTCGCCCGACAGGCTGACGCCATGGGCCGCGAGGATGCGCACGTCGATGATGCGGCCCAGCAGGCTCGCCTCGCCCATGGCATGCACAGACTGCAGCCAGGGCGACTTGCCCAGCAGCTGACCGGGCTTGCGGCCTCGTTCCTGAAACAGCACCGGCACCGTCCGGCCGGTCATCGCGGCGTTGAACGCACGCTGCTGCGTCGCCAGCAGTGCCTGCAGTTCCTGCAGGCGCGCGTCCTTGATCGGCTCCGGGATCTGGCGGTCCAGCAGTGCAGCCGGCGTGCCGGGCCGCGGGCTGTACTTGAAGGAGAAGGCGGCCGCGAACCCGACCTCGCGCACCAGGCGCAGCGTGTCGGCGAAGTCGGCATCGGTCTCGCCGGGAAAGCCGACGATGATATCGGTCGACAGCGCCATGTCGGGCCGCGCCGCGCGCAACTTGTCGACCAGCTGCAGGTAGAGGTCGCGGCCATGCTGACGGTTCATCGCCGCTAGGATGCGGTCCGAACCGGATTGCACCGGCAGGTGCAGGTAGGGCATCAGCGATGGCACGTCGCGATGCGCCGCAATCAGCGCATTGTCCATGTCGCGCGGGTGCGAGGTCGTGTAGCGCAGGCGCGCCAGACCGCCGATGCTGGCCAGGGCGCGGATCAGTTCGCCGAGGCCCCACGTCGTCATGCCGTCCGGCGCCGTGCCGTGCCAGGCGTTGACGTTCTGGCCCAGCAGCGTGATCTCGACGGCGCCGGCCGCCACCAGCGCACGCGCCTCGGCCAAGATCGCGGCGGCAGGCCGCGAGTATTCCGCGCCACGCGTATAGGGTACGACGCAGAAGGTGCAGAACTTGTCACAGCCCTCCTGGACCGACAGGAAGGCGGTGCCGCCGGTTACGGTCGTCGGCATCGGCAGGTGGTCGAATTTCGCTTCGACCGGAAACTCGGTGTCGAGGACACCGATGCCCCTGGTCGCCCCCGGCCGGCGGCCGGCAGCGGCCCGCGCCGCGCGCGCCACCATCTCGGGCAGGCGGTGATAGGCCTGCGGCCCGACCACGATGTCGACCGCCGGCTGGCGACGCATGATCTCGGCGCCTTCGGCCTGCGCGACGCAACCGGCCACGGCGATCACCAGGTCCTCGCCCGCGGCACGGCGGCGCGCCTTTGCGTCGCGCAACCGGCCGAGTTCGGAAAAGACCTTCTCCGAAGCCTTCTCCCGGATATGGCAGGTGTTGAGGATCGCCATGTCGGCGTCGTCGGGCGAGTCCGCCGGGGCGTAGCCCAGCGGCTGCAGGATCTCGGCCATGCGCTGCGAGTCGTAGACATTCATCTGGCACCCGTAGGTGCGGATGAACAATCCCTTCTTGCGGGTCGTCGGCGCAGCGGCAGTCATCTCGTCGTCGGGTTGGGCCGGCGGTGCCGGCCGGGTTTCGGCGGCCAAAATCGGCGGCTTTCTATCACCGGGCCGCCGGCCGGTCGAGTCGGCCTCAGGCGGCGGCCGGCTTCGGCGGCAGCTGGTCGTAGCGGCCGCGGTTGATCGCCTGAGTCGCGCCGGAGATGGTGCGGAAACAGTAGTCCGTCAGCTTCTTGCGGTCGCCCAGGCGGTCAATGTCGACGATGTCGTGGAACACGACGATGGCCGCCACTTCGCCCAGCGCCACCATGTTCCACAGATGCGGCGCCAGCTCCATGTCGCCGAACCAGGTGAAGAACGGCCGGCACAAACGGCCGACGGGAATGCCATCGAGACGGGCGTAGGCGATGGTGACGGGCTGCACGGGGACCGGGTCGCGACCGTGGCGCATCTGCGTGGCGCCGAGCAGGGCGCTGCGGAACGGCAACACCCGCGTGCCATCGCCGCTGGTGCCCTCGGGAAACAGCACTAGGTCATCGCCGGCGTCGAGGCGGGCTTGGATGCCGTCGCGCCCGGTGCGTGCCGCGTGGCGCCGGCGATCGATGAAGACGGTGCGCTGCAGCCTGGCCAGCCAGCCGAAGAACGGCCAGGTCGCCACCTCGGACTTGGCGATGAACGATACCGGCAGGATCGACGACAGCACCTCGACGTCGAGATAGGACACGTGGTTGCCGACGAAGAGGGTCGGTGTGGCACGCGACGGTCGGCCGTAGACCTCAACGCGAATGCCGAGAATGTGGCAGACGACCCGGTGGTACAGCACCGGCAACCAGCGATAGACGGGACGGATTCGCAGCAGGACCGCCAGCAGCTGCAGCGGCATCAGCGGCAGCGTCCACAAGACGTACAGGACAATACGGATCAGGCCGCGGGCCGGAGAACCGATCGACATGGGGCAGAGCGGAATGGGGCAGAGCAGATGAAACGGCGCGGCATCAGAGGTGCGCCTAGATGGCCCCCGACTCGCGCGCGGCGCGCTCGTAGTGGCGATAGTACTTTTCCGTGATCAGGTCGGTCTTGACCACGATGCAGACATCCGTCGTGCCGAACTGGGCGTCGATGACGGCGCCGTCGCCGACGAAGCCGCCCAGACGCAGGTACCCCTTGATCAGCGGCGGCACCAGCCGCTCGGCAACCTTCACGTCGTAGGAGCCCTGCGGCAGGATGTTCATGTCGACATAGCGTTCCGGCAAGGCACGCGCCCGCAGCTCAACCGGCGCCAGGTGGTGCTGCACCAGGTAGGACAGCGGCATCGCCAGGCGCTGCAGGTCGGTGCCCGGTAGGCTGGCGCAGCCGAACATGATCTCGATGTCATAGTGGAATACGTAGGTCGCGATGCCGCGCCACATCAGCTGCATCGCCGGCATGCTGCGCGCCGTCGCGTCGACGCAGGAACGGCCGAGCTCCAGGATCTCGCCCGGCCAGTCGATCAGCGGCTGCACGTCGTACTCCGCCACCGAATAGAAGCTGCCGTGCGCCGCGGCGGCCGGTCGGCGGATCAGCCGGTAGGTGCCGGCGATGCCGCTCAGGCCGGGCCGGCGCCGGTCGATGAACAGCAGGTGGTCGCACAGCGGGTCGAAATCGTCGAAATCGCGCCGCCGGGCCGCCATCTCGGGCGTCGGCTGCGCGGTCATCTCCTCGTAAAAAACGCGGTAGCGCAGCGCCTGGGCGGCGTCGACTTCGGCCTCGTTACGGGCCAAACGCACCTCGAAGTCACCCGCCACGATGGACGGGATGGCATCGGCTCCTGGACGGAGCTCGGCGGCGCGCAATGCGACGCTTGTCATGCGCGCATTATCGGCTGGAACGGTCCGGCTTCCAACTATTTGTTTCGACTTTTCTGGCGGGCCGCCTCGGTGGCCGGAAGGGGCACGCAATAGAGCTCCAGCCGGTGATCAACCAGGCGATAGCCCAGCTTCTCGGCGATCAGGCGCTGCAGGTCTTCGATCTGCTCGTTCTGGAACTCGATCACCCGGCCCGACTGGATGTCGATCAGGTGGTCGTGGTGGCTCTCGGTCTGTTCCTCGTAGCGCGACCGGCCGTCGCGGAAATCGTGCCGCTCCAGAATGCTCGCCTCTTCGAACAGTCGCACCGTGCGGTAGACCGTGGCGATGGAAATCTTGGGATCGATCTCGACGGCGCGCCGGTAAACGGCCTCGACATCGGGATGATCGGTCGCCTCCGACAGCACGCGCGCGATGACCCGCCGCTGGCCGGTCATCTTCAGTCCCCTGTCGATACAGCGCTCTTCGAGGCGCGATTTGTCCGGCACCGGTGACGCCCCCCTTGGCCCTGTCGTGGCTGTGAGCGAACTCAGCGGCGGCCGCACCGTCTCCGCCTCGCCCACTGCATGTCCCGTGGCGCTGGCCGGCTTGTGGACTACGCCAACGGGCCGACGATACTCAATATCAAACGTCTTGCCGGTTGCTCAACCGGTTCCTCAACTCTTGCCGCGCGCAACGCGGGCGCGCATGCGCTTGGTCCCCAGCCCGACCTTCTTGGCCAGCGCGCTGCGGACCTTGGAGTAGTTCGGCGCCACCATCGGATAGTCGGCTGGCAGACCCCACTTCTCGCGATACTGTTCCGGAGTCATGCCGAAGGCGCTCATCAGGTGCCGCTTCAGCATCTTGTGTTCGGTGCCGTCTTCAAGACAGACAATATGGTCGCGCTTCACTGACTTGCTGATCGGCACGGCCGGCTCGGGCTTGGCGGCGGCGCGGCCATTGCCGAGCGCGGTCAGCGAGGCGTGAACATGCTCGATGAGTTTCTGCACGTCGGCGACAGAAACCGTATTGTTGGATACATGCGCCGTTACGATCTGGGTTGTAAGGGCAAGAAGATCTGCGCCTGATTTGCTTTGTTCGGTCATGTTTTTCCTTTGTCTGACATCATGCATTACTGAACGAACCGGATATAGTACTGCCTCGATAGGCAATCAACCTTGACTTTGGCCGCCAAGAAATATGTCCGAGACGGAACCGAAGCCGGACGCTCGCATCGATATCACGGATGACGTGTGCCCGATGACTTTTGTGCGCGTGAAGCTGGCACTCGAGCGCCTGCCGAGCGGCGCATTGCTCGATGTGCGGCTCAACGACGGCGAGCCGTTGCGCAATGTGCCGCGTTCGGCGCATGCCGAAGGGCACGAGATCGTGAGGCTGGTACGCGAATCCGACGGCTCGGCGGTGCACCGGTTGTTGATACGCCGCGCGTGATCGGTCGGGCGACCGGCGTGATACGGCAGCGGTCAGGACGTTTTGCGGGTCTTGCCGAGATCTAGGCGCATGACCAGTGCAGCGATCCGCCCCTGCGAGCCGCGATCGAAATAGCCGGCGCGGTGTCCGACGATTGTAAAGCCTGACGCCTTGTAGAGACTGCTGGCCGGCAGATTGTCCTGCGCGACTTCGAGGAACAGACGGCGTGCGCCGCGTCGCCGGCAGCGCTGGCGCAGGCGGGAAAGCAGCAGCGACGCGCCGCCGCGGCGTCTCATATGTGGCACCACCCCCAGCGTCAATACTTCGGCTTCGTCTGCTGCGACGCGCGCCATCGCCAGGCCGGTTGGCCGACCGTCGGTGATCAACAGCAATCCGAAGCAACCAGGCATGGCAAGCAGCCGTGCGAATTCTTCGCGGCTCCAACCGCGTTCCCACGGGGCGTCAAAGCATTGCCCGTACAAGGTCGCGGCCAGATCGCCATCGCGGCGCCGCATGGTCCGGACGATGCCCGGTGCTGTCATTCGCTGCCCTGCGCCGGCATAGCGGCGGCAGCGCGCAGATAGAGCGGCCGCGGCAGGCCATCGCGCCGGTTGGCGGCGCGCCAGTAATCGGCGCCGCGGCGCAGCGCCAGATGGGCCAGCACGACCGCATCAGGTGTTGCCGGCCCGGCCGGTCTGGCATCGAGACCGGCCCGCGACAATGCCGGACACAGTTCGGCGGCGCCGTCGCCGATGACCAGCAGGGCGGCGTGCGCCGCACGCGCCGCAAGCAGATCGACATTCGCGACGAACGGCGTCGGGGAGTCGCCGAACGCGGCGTAGTAGTCGCCGCGATGGGTGTCGATGGCGGCCAGCACGCGTCGAGGTGCGGCACCCGACGTTGCTTCGAGAGCGGCGGGTGCGACGCCGTCGAGCAGGGTTTCGATCGTCGTCAGCCCGGCCAGTGGCAGGTCGAGGGCAAGCGCCAGCCCGCGCGCCGTGGCAAGCGCGATGCGCACGCCCGTGAAGCTGCCGGGCCCGATGGTCGTGGCGATCAGGTCGAGATCGCGTGGCCGCAGGCCGGCGTCGGCCAGCGCCGCCTGGATCATCGGCGTCAAGGCGGCGGCGTGGCCCCGCTGCATGGCCTGCGCCCGCCGGGCCAGCACCGCCGGGCTGCCGGTCGCGCCGTCGGTGGCGACCGCCACAGAGCAGGCGGCGCCCGAGCAGTCGAAGGCCAGCACCCGAGTCCCGATCATGACCGGCCTTGAGTCGCCGGCGACGGCCCGGTTCGCTGGCGCCGGGCGCGCGTCAGGGGCATGGTGACAGGCATGGACATTGTCGAGATTGCGCCGCCCGAGTTCGACGTGGATATCGCGCTCGCCTACGCGACGGCAGCCAACATAACCGGACAGCCGATCTATCGAAATCCCCGTTGCTGGCTGCGTCGGACGGCGGCGTGGCACCTGCAGCGCGCCATCGAACTGGCGGCGCCGCTCGGACTGCGGCTGCGCATCTTCGACGCCCTGCGGCCGACGCAGGCGCAATGGGCGCTATGGGCCGCCAATCCCGATCCCGAGTTCCTTGCCGATCCGCGCCGCGGTTCACCTCACTCGCGCGGCGTCGCCGTCGACCTGACGCTGATCGACCGCGACGGGCAGGAACTGGACATGGGCACGCCGTTCGACGCGTTCACGCCGCTGGCGTATCACGCCAGCACCGATGTCAGCCTCGACGCGCAGCGCAACCGACTGCTGCTGCTGGGATTGATGACGGCGGCCGGCTGGGATTTCTACCGCAATGAGTGGTGGCACTATCAGCTGTTCGATGCGCGCCGCTTCGCGCTGGTGGCTGACGAAGATCTGCCCGAGTCCATGATGATGCATCGCTGATCGCGCCGGCCGACGGCGGCGCGGCGACAGCGCGTGGCTGATGCCGGTTCAGATCGGCGGCAGCTTGGCCTGGTCGAAATCCGACAGGCGATTCTCGCGAATCACGTTGCGCACGAAATTGACGTAGGACTGGCCGAGTTCCGAATAACGCAGCAGCTGGCCAATCAGGTGGTAGCCGTCCGGATCTCTGCCCTCGGCGCGCACCCGGGCGCGTTCGGTGCGGAAGTCGGCATAGGCGAAGTGCGTATTGAGGTTCATGAAATACGCTTCGACCGATTCCGCGACGCTGGAGAACGGTTGCGGCATCGCCCGGCCCGGCTGCCATGGCACCGACACGGAATGGCGGCCGACGACCTGGATCTGTCCGAACAGCGAATTGCCGACGCGCGCCGCATATGACGTGCCCCAGCCGCTTTCGACGCCGGCCTGGGCAATGGCCATTGACGGCGGCACGACGTCGACGCGCCGCAACAGCTCGTCGAGGTCGGTCGGGTCGAGACCGTAGCGGTCGGCCACTTCGGCCAGCCACATGCGCTCGATCACGCTGAGGCCGCGGCCCGCGCCGCTGCGGTCGCGCAGGCGCAGCAGGTGCTGGCGTTCGGCCAGAATGCGTTCGTTCGTCTCCAGCACGATCGGCAGCAGCGCCTTGATGAAGAGTTCCTTGCGCTCGTTGCCGTCGCGCACGTTGACGATGTCGTCGGGCACGCGGTCGATCTGCAGCGCGGGCACCGGCTCGCCTCGGCGCGCCTGATCGAGCACGTAGTCGTGCGCCTCGAAGATCCGGCTCAGTTCGCCGGTGCCGGCGGCACGCACGGCGATGATCGGCCGGCGCAACGGTTCGATCGCGTACGACAACCGGCCGTGCAGCACAGGCGGTTCGTTTGCCGCGGTGCCGCTGCCCTCACCCGGCTCGGCGAGCGCCGGGTCGCCCGACGGCAGCTCCGGCATCGGCAGCTCGGCGATGTTCACCTCGGGCTGTTGCAGCATGGCCAGTGTCAACGCCACTGGCGGCGGCTCCTGTGGCAATGGCACGGGGCTGACGGCTTGTGCCCAGGCGGCCGCCAGGCTGTCAGCCTGGGTCCGGACGGGCGTCACAGCGTCGCGAGACGGCACGGGCGGAACCAGCCACGTGCCGAACAGGCACGCGGCCAGGATGCCCAGCAGCACGTGATTGCGACCCAAATCGACCGCACGAATGAGGCGCGTTTTCATGGGCGACCTGCTGGCAAGGGTTGATTTTCCGACGACGGGTCTCTTCCGGCGTCCTCAATAAAGAGGTCGCCGGCGGCCCCACCCCGCCGGTACTGAACTCGGTGAAACTAGCGGACTACGCGACCGGTCGAACCTCGACCACTTCCGGCACGTAGTGCCGCAGAAGATTTTCGATCCCCATCTTCAGCGTCGCTGTAGAACTGGGACATCCCGAACAAGAGCCGTGCATGTGCAGGTAGACGATACCGTCCTCGAACGAGTGGAAGACGATATCGCCACCATCCTGGGCCACGGCGGGGCGTACCCGCGTGTCCAGCAGTTCCTTGATCTGCAGCACGATTTCGTCGTCCGCTTCGGCCGGCGCCGCGGCATCGTCTGCCGCCTGCAGAACCGGCTCGCCGGACGTGAAATGTTCCATAATGCCGCCCAGCACGGCCGGCTTGATGATCTGCCAGTCGAGCGTCGCGGCCTTGGTGACGGTGATGAAGTCCGACCCGAGGAAAACCCGTTCAACGCCGTCGACCTCGAACAGGCGGCGCGCCAGGGGAGAGCGCTGCGCGGCCGTGGCGTCCGCGAAGTCGGCGGTATCCTGCTCCAGCACCACACGGCCGGGCAGGAACTTCAGCGTTGCTGGGTTGGGGGTCTGTTCCGTCTGGATGAACATGCAAAACTCCGGGCGCTTCCGATCCGGGATCGTCGGCCCGATGGGGCTACCGCCTGATCCGGCTACGCCGGGTCATTTGGAACGCTTCCGAGTTAGGGGGCGTTCATGACCCCTTCAAGACAAAAAACGTGACCATATGCTCATGAGTTATGTAAAAACAAAATAACATGCGGAATTATCTATCCAAAACGGACCATTCGGGAATCCGCGCCCTTGCTGAATCATTGAGAAGTCAAGCTGTCTAGCTGTGGATAATTGCGCGCGAATTGTCCCGTTCGATCAGGTGATGGCGTCGACCTGCGCGTCGGTCAGGCTGCCGGGCACGATCGTCATCGGCACCTTGAGGGTGCTGGCGTACTTGCTGACCAGCGCCGAGACCAGGGGGCCGGGCCCCTCGGCGCCGGTGCCGGCCGCCAGCACCAGAATGGAGATCGAGGCGTCCTCGGCCAGCAGCTTCAGCAACTGGTCGCGCCGGCCGCCCTCGCGGAAATGCACGATGGGCGGCGAGCCGGTCGCCGCCACCACCTGGTCGGCCAGGCTGGCCACGATGGTTTCGCCGCGCTGGCGCGCCTCTTCGCGCATCAGGTCGCCGATCGCCGCCCAGTGTTGCGGCTCGGGGGGTTCCATGACGTAGAGGAGGGCGACACGGCCGCCGGTCCGCTTGGCGCGACGGCAGGCATAGCGCAGCGCCACGCTCAATTCCGGCGTCTCATCGACCACGACCAGGAATACGCGATCGGCGGGTGCGTCGGCCATGTGCGTCCTCCCTAGATACGTCGGGTCAGCGTCCCCGCCAGCCAGCCGATGACCAGGGCCAGCACGATGGCGACGACGCCGTAGATGGGGGCCAGTTCCCGCGACCACTCGAAAATCCGGGCGCTGAAGCCGGCCTTGCTGACGACCAGCGGCCGAGACACGGCCGATACCACCTGGCCGTCGCGAAACACGTAGGCGCGCACCTCGTAGTCGCCCACTGGCAACTTCGAGGGGAACCGCAGCTCGGCGCGAAACAGCCGGGCGCCGACCACCGTCACCGGGCTGATCGCCTCGGAAAACAGTCCTTCCCGGCGCTTGGCCTCGATCAGCCCCTGACGAAAATCGGTGACGTCGATCGGCCGCCGCCGTTGCGCGCCGAGCGCCCGCATGGACAGCAGCCGTTCGTCCAGGGTCACCGGAATGCCAGCCACACCGCCGGGCGGCAGGATCTGCTCCAGGGGCCGCGTCGCAGCGACGGCATAGAAGGAGGGCACGTCGTCGAACGTCAACCGGCCGGCGTTGACCCACAGGCCGAACACCCGCTCCTTGCGCAGCACCGTCTGGCGCGTCGACGCCCCGGTGACCGTTATGACCACGTCACCGGGGCCGTCAATGGCGCCAAACACCAGCACGTCGGCGCCGCGAAACGCCGAGGTGATCGAGACGCGCGGCCGCGAGAGGTCGACCAGCAGCGGCTGGGCGCAGGCCGCCGAGGACATCCACATCGCCAGCCACGTCGCGACCAGGACGGGCAGGGTATGGGGTGCGGTCATGGCGGCGCGTGTCATGGCATGCGCACCACGTCGCCCAGCGTGTGGATCGCTGCCGGCGGCGCCACCAGCTCGAACAGCAGCTCCAGCGCCATGGCGAGGATCAGCACCGCCAGCAGGCCGCGCAACTGGAAAGCCGGCAGGTTGGCCGCCAGCCGGGTGCCGACCGGCGCGCCGACGGCGCCGCCCAGGATCAGGATCAGGGCCAGCACGACGTCCACGGTCTGGTTCTGGACGGCCTGCAGGAAGGTGACGTTGATCGCCACGAACAGGATCTGGAACAGCGAGGTGCCAATGACGACGGCGGTCGGCATGCCCAGCAGGTAGATCATGGCCGGCACCAGCACGAAGCCGCCGCCAATGCCCAGGATCGCCGACAGCACGCCGACCGCGAACCCCAGTCCGGCCGGCAGCAAGGCACTGACGTAGAGCTTGGACTTATAGAAGCGCAGCTTCAGCGGCAGACGGTGGACCAGGAAATGCTGGTGCATTTTGCGTCGCGCCGGTTCGTTGGCGCGGCGGCGGCGCCAGGCGCTCCACACCTCGACCACCATCATGATGCCGATCGACAGCAGCAGCAGCACGTAGCCGATGTGGATGACGAAATCGACCTGGCCGAAGCGCTTGAGCACGGCGAACAACTGGACTCCGGCGGTCGAGCCGAGCAGGCCGCCCAGCAGCAGGATCAGCCCCATGCGCACGTCGACGTTGCCGCGTTGCCAATGGGTCAGCAGTCCGGTCACCGAGGTGGCGATCACCTGGTTGGCCTGGCTGGCGACTGCCACGGCCGGCGGCACGCCGATGAAGATCAGCAGGGGAGTCAGCAGGAACCCGCCGCCGACGCCGAACATGCCGGCCAGCACGCCGGCCACGCCGCCCAGGCCGAGCAACAGCAATACATTCAGCGACAGCTCGGCGATGGGCAGGTAGACGTCCACGCTGGCCCGGTCCTCCGACGGGCCCAATGTCCGCGTCGGCTCCCTTGCAACGCCGCTACGACCCGCTGCTGGCTTTTTGCGCTCCCGCGCGGCGCGATGCAAGAAACAGGTGCGCCGACGGACGCCTCCTCGGCACCGGCGGGGACAGCGCTGCCGACTCAGCGCGGCGGCGGCCGGATCAGCGGGACCTGCGGCGCGGCATCGGCCGGCAATGTGCCGTCCAGCCTCGGGTCATCGGCGATCTCGATCTGCGTGCCGACGGGCGTGAAGCCCGAACGCCGGTAGAACGCCAGCGCACCGGGATGATCCAGAGTGCAGGTGTGCACCCACACGCGTCGGGGATTGCCGGCCCAGGCGCGCTCCAGCGCCACGTCCATCAGCAACCGGCCGGCGCCGCGGCCGACCAGGCCGGGCGTGACGCCGAAGAACGCCAGCTCGACCTGGCCCGGGGTGCGGAAATCCAGCTCCAGCAAACCCTCGTCGCGGCCATCGGCCACCAGCGCCGACACCTCGACCGCCGCATCGTGCAGGATGGCACCCAGGGCAACGTCGTCCATGCGCAGCCGGCTGAACCACAGCCATGGCGTGCCGATGCGGCGGAACAGGTCGCGGTACCAGGCGAGATCGGGGTTCGCGACGCGTCGGACCGAATGTTCTTTCGACGGCGGCACGGGGCGCCGCGACGGCCGGGCGGTCATCTCGAGGGTCGTGACGATGGCGGCGATCTTGCCCGGCGCGATGTCGAGGAAGGTGGAACCCATGCCGGCGACATAGGGGAACCGGTCGCGGCCTGTCAAAGCGGCTACGGCGACGTGCCTGCGACAGTCGCGCGCTCGGCGCCGGTACCTGTCATCCGGAACCCGCAAAACAAAACCACGCCGCAAAGGGCGTGGTCCGTTCGGTGGCGACAGTCTTCCGACCCTTACATCGTCGGTCCCGCCGGCCATGACATCGCCGGCTCGCCACGGCACCTATATGGCGACGTAATGTGTCAGCTTCAAGACGGCGCCGGCAGAAAGCCGGCGACGGCCGCGCCTGATGTCAGTGGATCTCCGGCTCCGGCACCGGCGCACCGGCGTCGCGGCGCAGGAAGTCGAAGTCGCAACCCTTGTCGGCCTGCTGCACGTGGCGCGCGAACAGCCAGCCGTAGCCGCGTTCATAGATCACCGGCCTGGCTTTCCACGCCGCGCGGCGGCGCGCCAGCTCGTCCTCGCCGACGCGCATGTTGAGCGTGCGCCTCTCGACGTCCAGTTCGATCACGTCGCCCGTCCTGACCAGCGCCAGCGGCCCGCCGACATGGCTCTCGGGCGTTACGTGCAGCACGCAGGCGCCGTAGCTGGTGCCGCTCATGCGACCGTCGGAAATGCGCACCATGTCGCGCACGCCCTGTTTCAGCAGCTTCTGCGGGATCGGCAGCATGCCCCATTCCGGCATGCCGGGCCCGCCCAGGGGGCCCGCCTGCTTGAGCACCAGGACGGTGTCGGCCGTCACGTCGAGGTCGGGATCGTCGAGGCGGGCCGCGAGGTCGTTGTAGTCCTCGAAGACCAGGGCGGGACCGGTGTGCTTGTGCAAACGCGGCTCAGCGGCGGCCGGCTTGATGACCGCACCGTCGGGCGCCAGATTGCCCTTGAGCACCGCCAGCGAGCCGTTGGCTTTCAGCGCCCGGCCGGGATCGAGGATGATGTCCGGCAGGAAGGTTTCGGCGCCGGCGATATCCTCGCCCAGGGTCCGGCCGCTGACCGTCCGGGCATCGAGGCGCAACAGCGGCGCCAGCTTGGCAAGAAATGCGCGCATGCCGCCGGCGTAGAAGAAGTCTTCCATCAGGTACTGGCCGGCCGGCCGGATGTTGGCGATCAGCGGCGTATCGCGCGCCAGCTCGTCGAACCGGCCGAGGTCGAGCTTGATCCCGGCGCGTCCCGCCCAGGCCAGCAGATGCACGATGCCGTTGGTCGAGCCGCCCAGGCCCATCAGGGCGCGGATGGCGTTGTCGAACGAGGCCGGCGACAGAATGTCCGAGGGCTTGAGGTCCTCCCACACCATCTCGACGATCCGCCGCCCGGCCGCGGTCGCCATGCGGGCGTGCGCCGAATCGGCGGCCGGAACCGACGAGGCGCCGGGCAGCGTGAAGCCCAGCGCCTCGGTCACCGACATCATGGTGGCGGCCGTGCCCATCACCATGCAGGTGCCGAAGCTGCGGGCGATGCCGTCTTCCATGTCGTCCCAGTCCGCCTCGGTGATGCCGCCCGACTTCATCTCGGCCCAGTATTTCCATACATCGCTGCCCGACCCCAGCTGCTTGCCGCGCCAGTTGCCGCGCAGCATCGGTCCGGCCGGCACCACGATAGCCGGTACGTTCATGCTGATGGCGCCCATCAGCAGGCCGGGGATGTTCTTGTCGCAGCCGCCCAGCAGGACCGCGCCGTCGATCGGGTTGGCGCGCAGCAGCTCCTCGGTCTCCATCGCCAGCAGGTTGCGGTACATCATGGTCGTGGGCTTCATCATCGGCTCGCCCAGCGACATCGCCGGCATCTCCAGCGGGAAGCCGCCGGCCTGCCAGATGCCGCGCTTTACCTCGTCGGCGCGCTGGCGCAGATGCACGTGGCAGGGATTGGCCTCCGACCACGTGTTGATCACGCCGATCACCGGCTTGCCGGCCCAGTCGTCGCGCGCGAAGCCCATCTGCTTGGTGCGCGAGCGGTGGCCGAAGGCGCGCAGGTCGTGCACGCCGTACCAGCGGTGGCTGCGCAGCTCATCGGGCGACTTGCGGCGGACTGTCATGGGCTTCCTCTCGCGTTTTGGATTTGGCCCAGCTTAGCGGCCGCAGGTGTTGCTTTACAAACCGACGTCGTGCGAGTCATGCGGCGCGCAGCGCATCAGCGACGATCGCGCGCAGGAAGTCGCTGACGGCGGCGATCGCCGGTCGCCGGCGCAGGTCGCGATGCACGACCAGCCACAGGCTGCGCACGGGCGGCGGGATCGGCGCCTCGACGGGTTCGATATCGCCGCACAGACGTTGCACGAAGCTCGGTAAGACTCCCAGGCCGGCGCCGCCGCGCACCAGCGCGATTTGCGCCGGCAGTCCCGTGGTCCGGATGGCGGGCGTCCGGTCGGGGAAGGCGCGGGCCATCCATTGCGCCTCGGGCAGCCGCGCTCGCGATGGTCCGTGACCGATAAGCGGCGTCAGCGGGTCGGCCGCCGTCAGCGGCAGTCCACGGCCCCGGAACAGCGCGTAGGGGACATCGGCGATGCGGCGGGCGACCAGTTCGCCGCGATCCGGCCGGGCCCACCGGATGGCGACTTCGGCTTCGCGACGCGCCAGGCTCAGGACCCGATCGTCGGACACGAGATCGAGCCGCAGACCAGGGTGCCGCCGGCGCAGTTCGCCCAGCCGTGGCGCGACCACGAGATTGGCAATGGCCTCCGTCAAGGTGATCCGCACGTCGCCCGTCACGTCGGCCGCGGCCGGGCCGACGGACCGGCCGAAGGCATCGGCCGCCATCTCCATGCGCTGTGCCGGCTCGATGAGGCGCGCGCCGGTGGCGGTTGCCATGTAGCCGGTGCGCGTGCGCTGCACGGCCGCCGCGCCGAGGCTGCGTTCGAGGGCCGCCAGGCGCCGCGCGACCGTGGCGTGGTTCAGGCCCAGCTCGCGCGCCGCCGCGCTCAGGCTGCCGAGCCTGACGACGGCGGCGAAAGCGCGCACGTCCTCCCAGTCGGGCAGGGATGTGCGTTTTTGCACAGACATGGATCGATCTTGCCGAATTCTCGCAGGACCCGCCAGCCGGCAGAGTGGTGGCGCATGGCGGAGGAGATACGCATGAGACAGAGAATTTGTCGTCGGATGGCGGGAGCCAGCGCCACCGCGCTGCGGCGGGGCATCGCACGGTTTGTCGCGACGTGCGACTAACGACCGGCTGGCCGACGGCCGCTCGACACCCGTCGCGGCGCGCTCCAGGCAGCCCAGGGGCCAACAGTCATGAAGTTCGGCATGCACATCTCGTCGTGGCTTGACGGTCCCGATGCGGCCGAGGCCTTCGAGGCGGCGAAGGCGAAAGTGCAGTGGGCGGAAGAGCACGGCTTCGTCTGGTTTTCGGTCATGGATCACATGATCCAGATCCCCGGCGTGGGCGCGCCCGAGCAGCCGATTCTGGAAGGCTGGACTGCGCTGGCCGGACTGGCTGCCGTCACCCGCCGCATCCGTCTTGCCACCCTGTGCACGGCGGTCGGCTACCGAAATCCGGCACATCTCGCAAAGATCGCGGCGAGCGTCGACGTGATCAGCCGCGGGCGACTGACGCTGGGCATCGGCGCCGGCTTTTTCGAGGATGAATACAGGCAATATGGCTGGCCGTTTCCGCCGCGGCCGGCGACCCGCATCCGGCAGATGGAGGAAGCGGTCGAGTTGATCCTGAAAATGTGGTCGCAGCCGCGGACGACCTTCCATGGTCGGTACTTCCACGTCCAAGACGCGATCCTCGAGCCCAAACCGGTACAGAAGCCGCGACCGCCGGTCATGATTGTCGGCGGTGGCGAACAGATGACGCTGCGCGCGGTGGCGCGCCTGGGCGACGCCTGCAACCTGGTGCGCGGCGACATCGCGGAGATCCGGCACAAGCTAGGGGTGCTGCGCCGACATTGCGACGCAGCCGGCCGCGACTACGGCGCGATCGAAAAGAGCCATGTCCAGCAATGGCTGTTGGCCCGCGACGCCGCCGCGGTGGCGGCCAAGCGTGAGCGGCTGGCTGGCGGCGGACCGTTGCGCGGCTTCGTCGGGACGGTGTCCGAAGCGGTCGACCTGATCGGGCAATACCAGGCCGCCGGCATTGATCTGCTGATCCACAGCGATCGGAACGACGCGGAGAGTCGCGAGCTGTTCGTCTCGGACATCATGCCGTCCTTCGCCTGACGGGGATGCACCGTGGTCGCCAGTGCCAGCTTCGCCGACTTCCTGCGCGAGCAGCTTGCGCCACTCGGCCGCGTCACGATGCGGCGCATGTTCGGCAAGACCGGCGTGTTCTGCGAGGGGCTGATGTTCGCGATGGTGGCCGACAACATGCTCTACCTGCGGGTCGATGACCACAATCGCGCGGCCTTCAGGGAGGCCGAGTCCTTTCCGCCCCTCAGCTACGAAAAGCGTGGTCGCGCCATAGACCTCTCGTTCTGGCGCGTGCCCGAGCGGTTGTTCGACGAACCCGATGAACTGATCGACTGGGCGCGTGCGGGGCTGGCGGCGGCGCGCCGGGTCGCGGCGACCAGAAAGCGGGCGGCACCGGCGGCGAAATCGAAGCAACACCCCAGACGATGGACCGGCGGCATGTCCCGACGGAGGCATGGATGAGACCGAAGACGCTTCTTCAGATGGCTGGTGCCAGCGGTGCTGCGCCGCGCTTGGCCGACTTCGCCCTGATCGCCATCGACTGCCAGCGCGAATACGTCGACGGACGGCTGCCGCTGGTCGGTGTCGAGGCCGCGCTGGGCGAAGTGGCGGCGCTGCTGGCCGCAGCCCGTAACGCCGGCGCCCCGGTCCTGCATGTCGTGCATCGCGGCCGGGCCGGCGGCCTGTTCGATCCCGATGGCGCCGGCTTCGCCATCGCCGATCCGGCGGCGGCGCGCCAAGGCGAGACCATCGTCGCGAAGGGCCTGCCCAACGCCTTCGCCGGCACGACGTTGGACGCGACGCTCAAGGCGGCCGGGCGCAAGGATCTGCTGCTCGCGGGGTTCATGACGCATATGTGCATCGCCGCCACTGCCAAGGCGGCCGTCGATCTCGGCTACAATGTCGCGGTGGTGGCGGCCGCGTGCGCGACGCGCGACCTGCCCGATCCGCTGAGCGACGCCATCGTGCCGGCGGCTTCCCTCCACACCGTCACGCTGGCCGGCCTCGCCGACCGCTTTGCGCTTGTGCTGCCGGACGCGGCGGCGATGGGCAACGGGCGATAGACGCGTCGGATTGTGCGTCGGCGCGTTCGGCGGCATCGTTCGTTCCAACGTGGCATCGCCGGAGGCGCCGATGAAGATCGTTTGCCGGGAGCTGACGCCGGATCTGTGGCCCGACCTCGAGGCCTTGTTCGGGCCGCGCGGTGCCTGTGCCGGCTGCTGGTGCATGTACTGGCGGCAGAAACGTGGCGAGAAGTGGCCACAGATGCAGGGCGAACCCAACAAGCGCCGCTTCCGCCGGCTGGTGCGCGACGGCAAGGCGCATGGCGCGCTGGCCTATGCCGGCGCCGAGCCGGTCGGCTGGGTATCGTTCGACCGTCGCGTCGACTTCGATCGGGTCGACCGGGCGCCGAGCCTGGCTTGCGATGACGCTGCGCGCGTCTGGTCGGTGCCGTGTTTCTTCGTCAAGGCCGGCTGGCGCGGTCAGGGCGTTGCCGACGCGCTGCTGGCCTTCGCGGTGCGGGCGCTGGCGCGCCATGGCGCGCAGATCATCGAGGGCTATCCTGTGAAGGTCGCCAGCGGGAGCAAGGCGCCGGCTGCCTTCGTGTCGACCGGCCTGGAGCCGATGTTCGCCAAGGCCGGCTTCACCACGGTCGCCGTGCGCGACCGCGGCAAGCAACGTGTGCGGCTGGTGCTCAAGTGACATCCTGACATGCTGAAGTTTTTGCTCTGTCCTCGCGAGCGCAGCGAGGGATCTTCGGCGAGTGGCGCACAGCACATGATTCGGAAAGGTCCCTTGCTGCCCTCGGGATGACAGCGTGCCGGACGTCGCACGTCGTCACTTGCGTAGGATGTCGGCGATCTCGCGCAGCTGCGTGCGCGCCCGCAGCAGGTAGAAGCCCTGCGCCACGAGGTGGCTGGGCAGCATCGCCGAGTCGGGCGCGCCGTTGATGACGACCCAGGGCTGCAGCGTTGCGGCGGTCTGGAACGTCTCGAGCATCTGCGCCCAGGGACCCGCCAGTTCGCGCTCGCGCACGACGTTCTGGAAATCGGCGCCCAGCTCCTTGAGTAGCATGTAGTAGGCGTAGAGCTGACCCTTGTTGGCGTAGAACAGATTGTCAGCGTGGAAGTCCAGCAGATCGCCACCGTGCTCATGGATATGGCGGTCGATCTGCGCCGACGTGGCGCCGATGTCGGCCGCGACGCGGTCGAGGAAGGCCTGCAGATTGTCGGCCCGGCGCTCGAAGGTGGCCTGGCCACCGGCCAGCCGCTTGTTGTAGGCGATCAGCGCGGCACGTCCGCTGCGATACTGCTGCGTTGCCGTCACGCTCGGCCACCACGACATCGACGGCGTCCACACCCATTGCTTCGGGTCGGCGTTGAGGCGTGACGCGGCGGTGTCGAGGTCGGGATCCTGCGGGCTCGAGCCGCGGGCGCGCGCCAGCTGGTCGCGCATTTCGACCGCGAAGCGGGCCAGCGCCTTCATGATGCCGGCCTGGTAGTTGGGCATGTTGTCCAGCCAGGCACCGGGCAGGAAGAACGGGTCCATCGGTGTCCAGTGATGGTCGTCGACTTCGCGCGTGACCAGCGCCGCCGCCATGGCCACGGCGCGGCTCTCGCCCGGCTGCACGTTCTTGGGCTCGAAGTCCGGCCGGTCGTCGATACGATGCAGCCACAGTCCGCCGCCGACATAGTAGATGGCCGGCAACAGAACGATGATGAGCACGACGCGACCCCAGCGACCCTTGGGGACCAGCCGGGGGATGCCCGGCAGCGCCAGTTTCGGCCGCCAGCCCAGCGCGCGTCGCCACCACGGTTGCGCCAGGCGGGGCGTCGAAGCGTCGTCGGGATCGAAGGTCATGCGTCCTCGAATGCGGCGGTTGGCGCAGGCATCGGCCGGGCTGCGCGCAGTCTAGCACGATGCCGGTATGTCGATATGGGGCGCCTTCGACCGTTGCGCCACATGCGCGAGCGCGGCCATGATCGCGACGTATCCACGTCCACAGGGTATCGACATGGCGCTTGATCCGACCGTCCGCAAGTTGCTCGACCTCGCCATCGCCGCCGGCCGTCCGGCGATCAACTCGCTGTCGCCGCCCGAGGCGCGCAAGATGATGCGCGACACGCGTCCGCCGGTGCAGGGGCCGTTTCTCGATACCGTAGCGTCGGAAGACCGGCGCATTCCCGGCCCGGCGGGCGAGATCCCCGTGCGCATCTATCGGCCGAAATCGGCGGCAGCGACCGCGAAGCTGCCGCTGCTGGTCTACTTCCACGGCGGCGGCTGGGTGATCGGCGACATCGAGACGCACCACACCATGTGCCAGCGCATCTGCGAGGCAGGCGATCTGGTCGTGGTGTCGGTCGACTATCGCATGGCACCCGAGGATCGCTTTCCCGCCAGCGTCGACGATTGTTGGGCGGCCACGGTGTGGGCGGCGGCCAATGCCGCCTCGATCGGTGCCGATGGCACCAAGGTCGCGGTCGGCGGCGACAGCGCCGGCGGCAACCTTGCCGCCGTCGTCGCGCTGATGGCGCGCGATCGCGGCGGCGTCGATGTCGGCTTCCAGCTGCTGCTCTATCCCGCCGTCGACGCGCTGGCCAACACCGGCTCGCTGGCCAAGAATGCCGACGGCTACCTGCTGACGCGCGAGGCCATGATGTGGTTCTACGACCACTACATCGCCGACCCTGCCGATCGCAGCGACTGGCGCGCCTCGCCGCTGCGTGCCCGCAGTCACGCCGGCCTGCCGCCGGCGCTGGTCATCACCGCCGGCTTCGACCCGCTGCTCGACGAGGGTCGCGCCTACGCCGAGCGGCTGGCGCATGACGGCGTGACGGTCGAGTACGTCGAGTTCGGCAGCATGATCCACGGTTTCCTCGGCATGCCCGGCGTGTTGCCGCAGGCGCGGCGCGGCCTGGCGTTGTCCGGGCAGGCGGTGCGCGAGGCGTTGACCGGCGGCGCCGGCTGAGGCGGGAGGTCCGCATGCCGCTCGACCCCGAAGTGCAGGATGTGCTGGAGCAGCAGGCCGCCGCCGGCCGTCCGGCATGGTCGTCGGTCGGGCCGGTCGCGGCGCGCCAGCAATATGCCGAGACGCGCATCGCTTCGGGCGGGCCGCGCCCCGACAGCGTCGATGTCGCCGACCACATGATCGTGCGCAATGGCCAGCGGCTCGCGGTGCGGCTCTACCGGCCGCGCGCCGCCTCGCCCAAGGCGCTGCTGCCGACCCTGGTCTGGGCGCATGGGGGTGGCTGGGTGGTGGGCAGCATCGAGACGCACGACGCCACCTGCGGCCATCTCGCGGCGCAGGCCGGCGTCGCCGTGCTGTCGGTCGACTACCGTCTGGCCCCGGAGCATCCCTTTCCGGCGGCGTTCGACGACATGGTGACGGCGCTCGACTGGGCCGGCCACGACGGCGATGCCATCGGCATCGATCCGCACCTGCTGGCGGTCGGCGGCGACAGTGCCGGCGGCAATCTCGCGGCCGCGGCGGCATTGTGGGCGCGCGACCGCGCCATGAACAACGTGCGCTTCCAGCTGCTCGTCTATCCGGTCGCCGATTGCACGACGACGACCGCGTCCTACGCGATGTTCGGCGACGGCTTCGGCCTGACGCGCGCCTCCATGCAGTGGTTCATCGACCACTACCTGCCGCGTGCCGGCGAACGCAGCGACTGGCGCGCCGCGCCGCTGCGCGCGCCCAGCGTGGCCGGTGTCTGCCCGGCCATGGTCATCGTCGCCGGCCAC
>JAHCJT010000269.1 GCA_026126245.1 Alphaproteobacteria bacterium | reverse complement strand
ATCAGAAGCGCCGGGTGTGGTGCGCGACCCCCTCACCCGGCGCTGACGCGCCGACCTCTCCCCGGTGGGGCGAGGTCCATACGCGATCGTCCTGTCCTGCCGCCGGCGTCAGTCGCGGCCGGCGAGCGCGCGGTCGGCGGCCTCGGCGGCTTCGTCGAACTGCGCCTCCAGCCAGGCGTGCACGCCGCGCAGGCCGGCGGCGACGTCGCGGCCCCAGGCGACGTATTCCAGCCGGCGCTGCAGCGGCCAGCCGGCCGGCGGGCTGGCGACGATGCCGCGCAGGTTGGAGGTCTTGTCGGCCAGCTTCAGCATCTTGGCGCGCGGGGTCTTGTGCGGCGCGTGCACGATCTGCAGGCGCTTGCGCTCCAGCTTGGGCAGCGTCTTGTCGTCGGTGACCTCGTGCACCAGCGCAGCGATGTCCTCGTTGAAAACGCGCGCCAGCTCGTCCCAGGTGGTTTCGGTGTCCTCCAGGGTGTCGTGCAGCAGGCCGGCGGCGATCAGGTTGGCGTCGCCGCCCGTGACCGCCTGCGACAGCAGGTGCGCCACCTCGGCGAGGTGATTGACGTAGGGCTCGGCGTTCTCGCCCTTGCGCCGCTGGCCGGTGTGCTTGTCGGCGGCGAAGGCAAAGGCGCGGGTGAGCAGCAGGATGTCGTGCATGGCGGGACCTCCTCCGGCCGCAAGGTGCCATTTTTCGCGCCGGCAACGAAGGGGCGGCACAGCCGATGGCGCGGCGCGCTTGACTCCGGGGCGGACGGACCGAGACTCACGGCAAAAGACCAACACCGGGAGGCAAACCATGGACGTCCGCACGCAGATGCGCAGCGCCGCCGGCTATTACGCCCAGCGCGAGGCGATCGCCATGGGCGATCGGCGACTGACGTTCGCCGCGGCGTGGGCGCGCGGCGTGCGGCTGGCCAACGGGCTGCTGGCGCTGGGCCTGACGGCGCAGGACCGGGTAGCGGTGCTGGAGGACAACCGGCTGGAGTCGGCCGACATCTTCCTCGGCGCGGCGATCGCCAACCTGGTGCGCGTGCCGCTCTATCCGCGCAACGCCCGCGACAGCCACCTGCACATGATGGGCCACACCAACTGCCGCGCCCTGGTGATCGACGAGAAGTACCTGCCCGAGGTCGAGGGCCTGCAGGCCGAGCTGCCGGAACTTGAGCACATCATCGTGCGCGACGCGGGCTATGAGGCGTGGCTGGCGAAACAGTCGGACGTCGATCCCGATCCGCCGATCGCCGACGACGACAACTACATCATCCGCCACACCGGCGGCACGACGGGCAAGAGCAAGGGCGTCGCCTACTCGCACCGCGCCTGGCTGGCGGCCGGCCGCGACTGGTTCTTCCTCTACCCGCCGGTGGCGCCGGGCGATGCCTGCCTGCATATCGGCCCGATCAGCCACGCCGCCGGCTATCTGTTCGTGCCGATCTGGCTGCAGGGCGGCCGCAACGTGATGATGGACCGCTTCGATCCGGCGGCGGTGCTCGACATCTTCGAGCGCGAGCGCATCGCCTACCTGTTCGTGGCGCCGACCATGCTCAACGCCATCAACCGCGTGCCGGGCATCGAGCAGCGCCGCTTCCCTCATCTCAAGTGCATGCTGGTGGCGGCGGCGCCGATCGCCGACGACACGGCGCTGAAAGCCTACGAGATCTTCGGCAACGCGATGTACCAGGGCTACGGCCAGACCGAGGTGGTGCCGATCGCGATGATGGCGGCGGCGCAGTGGTTCGCCAGGGACGTGCCGGGCTCGACGCCGCTGCGCGCCTGCGGCCTGCCGCTGCCCTTCGCGCAGCTGCAGATCTGGGACGAGGACAACAAACCGGTGCCGGCCGGCACGCCGGGCGAGATCGTGGCCAAGACCGACGGCCAGATGACGAGATTCTGGAACGACCCGGAGGCCACCGCCACGCGCATGGTCGACGGCTGGGTGAAGACCGGCGATGTCGGCTATCTCGATGCCAACGGCTATCTCTACATGATCGACCGGGTCGGCGACATGATCGTGTCGGGCGGCTTCAACATCTATCCCGCCGAGCTGGAGAACGCGCTGAGCGACCATCCCGACGTGGTCGAGGTGGCGGTGTTCGGCATCCCGCACGAGCGCTGGGGCGAGACGCCGTGCGCGGTGTGCACGGTGAAGGCCGGCGCCGCGGTGAGCGAGGCCGAGCTGATCGAGCTGTGCGCCGAGCGGCTGGGCAGCTACAAGCGGCCGGGCAAGGTGGTGCTGCGCCGCGAGCCGCTGCCCAAGACGCCGGTCGGCAAGATCAAGCGCAAGGAGCTGCGCGAGCCGTTCTGGGCCGGCCACACAAGGCGCGTGGCCGGGAGCTAGCGGCGCACGCCGACAGCGCCCGCCCGGATCGCGTCGCGATGCGTCTCAGCCGCCGCCGAGGTGGCAGTACCAGCGCCTGTCGTCGCCGACACTGACCTCGCGACAGGTCCACGCCGCCGGGCGCGGCCATTTGCGCTGGGTCTCGCACAGCTCGGTCGCCGCCTTGTCGTCGCCCGCCTCGCCCGACAGGCGCGCCAGGCGCACGCACAGGCGGAAGAACTCGGCGGCGTTGCCGCAGGGATCGCCGCGGCCCGCTTCCAGGCCGGTCATGGTCCGCATCGCCTGCCATGCCTCCCGCGAATCGTGCCAGCTCATGGTCGGCCCCTTGGCGCCCGGCACGCGGCACTGGCGGAAATGGAAGAAATCGGTGTGGTCGCGGGTACCCAGCCGCGTCACGACCTCGCGATAGGCGTCCCACCAGCCGTCCCTCAGCGACGCGACCGTGGCGTCGGGCGCGGTTTGCGGATCGACATAGCGCGCGTCTCGGCCGGTCGCCCGCGCCAATTGCTGCGCCAGGCGGTCGCGGACGGTGACGCGGTTCTCGTAAATGCGTTCGAGCAGCGCCGTCGCCGCCTGTTCGCCGCGCGCGACGCGGCCGTCGTACAGCGCCAGCACCGGGTCGCCGATGACCGAGGCACTTTGCCGGCCATCGATCGGGCACTCCGGCCAACTGTTGCCGGGATGCGCGCGGGGCACCGGCGTCAATTCAGGCGGCGGTCCCGTCACCGGCGCGCAGTCCGGAGTCGGCGCCAGGGTGCCCACCGGCGGCACTCGGTAGCCCGTGCCGGTCCTGTCGTCGAGGTGGTCGAGCGACGGATCGCTGCTGATCAGGATCGCCAGCGGGACCACGGGCTTCAGGCCCAGCTGCACGTCGCCGCGTCGCTCCACGACATAGCGCAACACCTCGTCGGCGGTGGCGGCGCCGAAATTCTCGAACAGGCCGCCATCGATGACGCGCGTGTACAGCTTGCCATTGGCGTCGCGCATGCCGCCGGCCGGCGAGATCACCGGAAAGCGCGCACTCATGGTGACGGCGGTGCTGATGCGGATATCGCGGCCGAAAATGTCGAAGCCGTCGTAGCGGATGAGCGGGCCCGACAGGTCGCTGGCGCCGAAATGGGCGTTCGACGTCACGATGCGCTTGCCCTTTTCGACCGAGGTGCCATTGAGCGCCAGGATCGGCCAGGGCCGGTCGCCGGCGGCGAAGGTGGCGAGGAAGCCGTCGGACCACGCGAAGCCCGGCGTGCCGCCCTTTCCGATGGTCGTCCGCCACGCCGCTTCCCAGGCCTTCTCCAGCGCCGCCGCGCGATCATCCGGCAACCAGGCGCGCGGCAGGAAGGAGAGCGTACGGAACGGCAGGTCGACATAGAGGCCGGCAGCCATGGCCGGCCCGAGAAAATCCTGTTCGATGAAGGCGCGGGCGCGACCGGCCGGATCGTTCAGCGTCGGCGGCTCGCGGCCCAGCGCGGCGCGGCGGTCGGCCTCGACGATCGCCCGGAACACCGTGGCGCCGAGCGAGCCGCCCGACACGCCGCTGACCATGAACACGCGGTCGGTGAAATAGGGCTCGCGGGCGGCGATCTCGCCCAGCACCTGCGACGTCCAGAACGCCGCCCGGCTGGCGCCGCCGGCCGTGGCCACCACGACAAACGGTGGCGCCACGACGGGATTGCCGCCGTCCGACACCGCGCCGATCGGCCGGGTCACGTCCGGCCGGGCGTTGACGTCCCACCAGCGCACGAACGCCTCGCCCAGCGTGCGTCGACCGTCGAGCGCCGCGCCACTGGTGGCCGTCGGATCGATGCGCACATCATGATTGTCGGCGAACAGCCAAGGCGCGACCGCCATCCACAGCACCACACCGGCGAACAGCGGCAGGCCGCTGTGCCGCGCGATGAGCGCCAGCACGCTGAACACCGGCACCAGCAGCGCCAGGCCGAACAGGACGGCGTTGACCGCACCGCCCAGCGACGCGCTCACGGCGACGGGATTGATGATGAAACACAGCGTCAGAAGCGGCGAGAGCGCCAGGCTGACACCAAGAACAACGGCCGTGAACGGGTTGTCGCGATAGTAGTCGCTGAATTCCCGGTATGACGTTCGCTCCGCCACAAACAGGCGGGAGAGCTTGCCGGCATCGCCGAACCAGTCGCGCGTCTTTGCGCGCCGGATCGCCATTGCGACATAGAAAAGCACCGCCAACGCGGCATACACCCAGGACCACCAGACAAAGACGTGCGCCTGCCCCGCCGCGCCGGCCGCCTCATAAGCGTCGGCGGCGTTGCCGAAACCAATGCCCAGGGACGCGATCGCCGTCGATCCGATGACGCGCGGGACCTGGTCTGCCACGTAGTCGCGCCGTGCCGCCCGGTACGCGCGTTCGCGGGCCGTGAGCGCACTCCAGGCGATGGCGTTCGACCAGACCGCATCGAGCGCAAACACGGAATTCAGCGTCGTGCGCGCCCAATACCAGCTCGACAACGCCCAGATCGCGACAAAGAGCGCCGCAGAGATGCGCTGAAGAAGACCGCTGTCGGCGGCCGCTTCGGCGACCACGATATCGCGCGCCTGGTCGGTGAACGCGATCAGGCCGCCGCCGATCGCCACCGCGAGCAGCGGCGCGCGACACGCCCAGAAGACGCGCCCAATGTCGGTCAGCGTCCACCACGCCCCTTTTGCGTAAATCCAGACACGCGCCCAGAACGATGCGGGCCATGGCGGCGGATCGGCGCCCGGTTGACCGGTCATGGCAGCCTCCCCTTGTCGCTCCGGAGTCGACACCGGTTGCGGACAAAAACAGTTTATCGCCATGGCGCGGCGGCGACCAGCAAACACGGGTGCGAGACCGTCGCGTGCCGAGTCCACTTCAGCTAGGGTGAGTCTTTCTGAGGCGACGCAGAGAGACCGATGCACCGCCGCACCGTCTTCATGTCCGTCGTGGCGCTGGTGCTGGCGGGCGGCATCGCCCCCGCAGGCGCCCAGCCGCCATCGTCCGCGCCCACCATCGACGCCTTCGACCGGACTTTTCGCGACTGGATGCAGGAACACGGCGTGGCGCGCGGTATGCTGGCGGTCGGCTGGCAGCGGCGGCTGGTGTTCGAGCGCGGTTACGGCGGCTTCGATCCCGCCGCGCGCGTGCTGCTGGCCAGCCTGAGCAAGGCGATCACCGGCCGCTGCGTGGCGGCACTGGTGCTCGACGGCCGGCTGCGGCTGGACAGCACAGTCGGCGAAGTGCTGGCGCCGTTCTTCCGCCAGCACGGCGCGCCAGACGATCCGCGCCTGAAGGACGCCACCGTGGCGCAGCTGCTGGTGCATCGCGCCGGCTTCGCGGCGGCACCGCGCGATCTGATGACGCCGGCCGCGATCGAGCTTCTGCAGCGCACCCGGTCGCCGGCCAGCGCAAGTCCCGCCGAGCTGCTGGCCGCGACCCTGAGCGCGCCGCTGGCGGCCGCGCCGGGGACGGCATTCGCCTACTCCAACATCGGCTACCTGACGCTGGGCGTGATGATTGAGACCGTGACGGGCGAAAGCTACGAGCGCTTCTGCGCCCGCACGGTGCTGGAACCGGCCGGCATCGCCGAACCGAGCCTCGACCCGGCCTGGCGCGCCTTCTCGTCGTTCGGCGGCTGGCAGCTGAGCGGCGCGGAGTATCTGGCGTTCCTCACCACCGACCGGATCGCCGATACGCTGGCGGCGGCACCGGCGGCCGGCGACGCCGATGCGGCGCGCGCCGCGCGGGCGGCCGCCCTGCGCGAGCTGCTGCTGGACACGCAGCACCGCCAGACCGCTGACGGCGGGCCGACCGGCTGGACGCCGGTGTGGTACGGCCTGGGCCAGTTCGCCGCCCGCGTCGCGCCGCAGACCGGCGCCGG
>JAHCJT010000268.1 GCA_026126245.1 Alphaproteobacteria bacterium | reverse complement strand
GCCGCCATCAGCACCAGCAGAAGGTTGCGCCGGATCGATTTCATGATTGCTTCGGCACCATGTAGCCCACGCCGCGCACGGTGTGGATCCAGCCGCCACCCAGCTTGCGACGCAGGGCGTGAATGTGGACCTCGATGGCGTTGCTCTCGATTTCCTCGCCCCAGCCGTAGAGCGCCTGTTCGAGGCGGGCGCGCGACAGCGGTTGGCCGGGTCGCTGCAGCAGCGTGCGCAGCAGCTCGAACTCGCGCAGCGTCAGCTTCACCGGCACGCCGTCGAGTGTCGTTTCGTGACGCGCCGGATCGAGCACCAGCCCGCCGTGGCGCAGCACCGCCTCGCGGCGCTCGTTGCGCCGGCGCAGCAGGGCGCGCACGCGGGCCAGCAGCTCCTCGACGTCGAAGGGCTTGACGAGATAGTCGTCGGCGCCGGCGTCGAGCCCCGCCACGCGGGCGCCGACGGCGTCGCGCGCGGTCATCACCAGTACCGGCATCGCCGCGCCGCGCGTCCGCAGTTCGCGCAGGACCTCGATGCCGTCGGGGCCGGGCAGGCCGAGATCCAGCAGCACCAGATCGTAGGATTCGGCGCGCAACGCCGCGTCGGCGGCAAGGCCTTCATGCACCCAGTCGGCGGCATAGCCTTCCTGGCGCAGCGCCGTGCGCACGCTTTCGCCGATCATGCGGTCGTCCTCGACGACGAGCAGGCGCATCACGGCCTCGCGCCACGGCGCGCACGTCGCGTGACGTCGCGCCGCCGATCGTACGGCGTGGCGCGCCCTCGCGGGCGGGCAGCAGGGTATCGCGATGTGATCCACATGGCCGGCTCACCGTGCCGCGCACCAGGCGGACGGCGGTTTCCCCGTTAGATCGGTCGCGATCGTGGCGACGGCGCGAATATCGCGTGGACGGGATTGGCCGATTCCATGGCGGAAATGCGGCACTAGGGATGCAATGCCATGCCCTTCAGGATCTTGTCGACGATCTTGCGTTCGGCGTGCAGGGCAAGACCCACGAGATCCAGCGCGTCGGTCGCCACGGCGGCGACGGCGGCGCGATTGGCCTCGTCATGGCCGGTGGCGAACAGCTCGCGCGTGTAAATGGCGATGCGTTCGTTGCGCTCCAGCGCCCGGCGATGCGCCGCTTTCAGGTCCTCGCTGGTGCCGGTGAAAACCAGGATCGGCTGACGCGACATGGCGAGATAGGGAATGCCCGAGGCATCGCGATAGGGCTCGCCGATCAATCCCCGGTCGGCACCGACGATGGCGCTGGTCAGGAAGGCCGCGACATTCAGCTTCTGCCACACGGCAAGATCCTGGTGGACGGCAAGGGCGATCTTGGTGTCGAACCGCATGGCGCGCTCCGCTGGCTGTGACGGCAACCCACGTCTAGCTGCGCGGCGCCGGCCGCTCTTGTACGATCTTGCGCCAGTCAGAGGAGATGATGGCCGCGCCTTTGCCGCCCCGCGACAGGGTCCAATACCGCCAGCCGCGCCGCGGCGTCGAGAGCCTGCGTGCGTTCTTCAACGGTCATGCCTTCGACCGGCACAGTCACGAAACGCTGGCGGTCGGCCTGACCGACGCCGGTGTCCAGCGTTTTCGCTATCGCGGCCGGCAGCACGACAGCCTGCCGGGCGGCATGATCGTGCTGCATCCCGGCGAGGCGCATGACGGCGAATGCGGCGCCGACGGCGGCTTTGCCTATCGCATGCTCTATCTCGATCCGGGCCACGGCCTGGACCTGTTGCGCGAAGCCGGGCGCGGCGCCGCCCTGCCGTTCGCCCGCAACCCGCTGCGACGCGACGTGACATTGCGCCAGGCGTTTGCGGCGCTGTGGGACAGGCTGGACGAGCCGGGCGACGGGCTGGGCCAGGATGAAGCCCTGGTGGCGCTGTGGCGGGCCCTGGCCGGACCGGGTGCCAGCCGCGAGGGTCTCGCGCCATGCCGGCTGGCGCAGGTGCGCGGGGCGCTGGCCGATGCGCCGCAACTTCCCTGGTCGCTCGACACGCTGGCGGCGATGGCCGGCCTCAGCCGCTTCGCGCTGTGCCGTGCCTTTCGCCGTGCCTATGGCGCCTCGCCGCACGCCTATCTGGTGGATCGCCGCCTAGCGCGTGCCCGGCTCGATCTTGTCGCCGGCATCGGTGCCGCCGAGGCGGCAGTCGCGGCCGGCTTTGTCGACCAGAGCCACTTCACGCGCGCGCTCAAGCGCCGCTTCGGCATGTCGCCCGGCCGCTTCGCGCGGGCGGCGGCCGCGATGTAATTGCTCCCAGGCGGTTTGACGCCGGATCAGAAGACGCGATCGCCGTCGATCGTCACGCGGTGCATTTCGCGGCGGAAGCCGTGGTAGTCGTTGAGCGCATAGTGCTGCGTGCAGCGGTTGTCCCAGAAGGTCAGCGTGTCCTTCTGCCAGCGCACGCGGCAGGTGAATTCCGGTCGCGTGTAGTGCTCGTGCAGGAAGCGCAACAGCGGCCGGCTTTCCTGCTTGGTCCAGCCGTCGAAGCGTTCGACGAAAGCGCGGTTGACGAACAGGCACTTGCGGCCGGTCTCGGGATGAGTGCGCACCACGGGATGCGTCACTTCCTTCTTCGCGTCGGCCGAGGTCTTGGGTTTCATGGTGCGCTGCTCGTTGAGCAATGCCGCCTCGCTGCCGTCGACGCCGTACTGCTTGTTGGCGCTGTGTACGGCGCGCAGCCGGCTGAGCATTTTCTTCATGCCGTCCGACAGCGCGTCGTAAGCGAGGTACATGTTGAGGAACATGGTGTCGCCACCGTAGGGCGGCACGTCCCGGGCATAGAGCATCGAGCCCAGCACCGGCTTTTCCAGGAAGGTCATGTCCGAGTGCCAGCCGCCGCCGAAATTGGCTTTGTCTTCCTTTTCCTTGAAAATCGTCATCACCTCGGGATGGCCTTCGAGCGCCGGCGCATAGGGATGCACATTGAGGCTGCCGAAACGGCGGCCGAACGCCGTGTGCTGATCCGGCGTCAGGTGCTGGTCGCGGAAACAGACCACGAGATTGTCGAGGAAGGCGCGATGGATCTCGGCGAAGGTCTCATTGTCCAGCGGCCGGGCCAGATCGACGCCGTCGATCTCGGCGCCGAGCGCGCCGGCAAACTTCCTCACCCCGATGCGGGAATAGCTGCTGGTCATGGCGAATCCTCTGCGTTGGCGGCATTGTTCGGCATGGCGGGTACTCGAGACCAGATGTTTTTTCGCATGCGTCGGCTGCTTGCCCGATCCGCCTTTGCCGGCATGGCGGACCGGTCCTCCTGACGGGGCTACGGCCGGGATGGGGCGCCACACGGACCAGCGGGAAGGACCACGGCATGGAACCGATATTTGCGGCGCTGGCCGACCCGATCGTCCGGGACTGGTATCTGGGCTTGTGTTTCGCGGTCCTGGTGCTGCCCATGATCGCGCTCGCTTGGTGGTACCACGCCTCAATCGGCAACACCCAGGGCGGACGGGCACTCATGGAGGAGCACGCTCGAATCGGCGTTCCAGACCGCACCAGGCCGGTCGCTGCCTTCGAGGCGCTCTGGCGATCCCTCGCCCTCGCCAAGGACATTGCAGCGGGTCGCTACGGCGTTGCCGCCCGGCAGGCGCAAAACCAACTATACGTGGTGGTCGGCCTGTGGCTGGTCGTCAACGCGGTTCTGTTCGGCCTGCTGATCTGGGCCGATGCGGTCAACGGCGCGGCAGGGTGACCGGCGCCCGTGGACACGGCCGGGCGCTGCGGCGCCAGGGGGCCAACAGCGGCGACCGAATTACCGATCAATCCTGATGCCGGCCGTCTTGACCAGGTCGCCGTAGCGCGCGAAGTCGCGCTTGATGAGGGCGTCGACGTCGGCTGCCGTCGGTTCGCCGGGAGGCGGCACGGCGGCGGCGTTATCGAGCTTCTTCAGGACGTCCGGGTCCTTCAGGGCCGTCAGGGCTGCAGTATGCAGCTTGGCGACCACGTCCTTGGGTGTCTTGGCCGGCACCAGGATCGTGTACCAACTCTCGACCACGGAATCCGAAAGGCCGGCCTCGGGGAAGGTGGGGACCTCCGGCAGATCGCGATGACGGTGATTGCCGGCCACGCCCAGTGCCCGCAGCTTGCCGGCCTTGATGTGCTGCAGGCAAAGCGGCGGCGACAGCAGCGCCAGGTCGATGCGGCCTTCCAGGAGATCGGGGATACCGGGCGGCAGGCCGCGGTAGGGCACGCTGGTCAGCGTCGCGCCAGTGCGCTGGCGCAACAGCTCCATGTTGAGGTGGATCGACGTGCCGACGCCGGGATTCAGATAGGTGAGCTTGCCGGGCGCCGCCTTGGCCGCCGCCACCAGCTCGGCCATGGTCTTGAACGGCGACGCCGTCGGCACGACGGCGATCGCCGGCACGTTGGCGAGATAGGCGACGCCGGCAAAATCCCCGACCGGATCGTAGTCGACCTTCTGCAGGTGCGGCGCCACGACATGGCTGACCGTGGCGAGCAGCCAGGTGTGGCCATCCGGCGGCGCCTTGGCGACGATGTCGGTGGCGATGGCGCTGTTGCCGCCAGGCCGGTTGTCGATCACCACCGGCTGGCCAAGCAGGCCCGCCAGCTTCTCACCGATGGCGCGGCCGACGATGTCGACGATGCCGCCGGCCGGGAAGGGGATCAGAAAACGCAACGGCTTGTCGGGAAACGCCTGGGCGCGGGCCAGGCCGCCAGACAGCGTCGAAGCGCCGGCGAGCAGGCCGGCCATGGTGGTGCGGCGCGAAATCATCGGTCCCCCCGTCGCTTGTTGCCGGCCAGATTGATGGCCCGCGCGGCGCGACGCAGCAAGACGCAGCGTGTGCTAGTTTCGCGTCGCAACAGGGAGGGATCGATGCTCGAAACGACGTTGGCCGGCAGTTTGCCAAAGCCGTCCTGGCTGGCCCAGCCCGGCGTGCTGTGGGCGCCGTGGACGCTCGCCGGCGCGCCGCTGCATGAGGCCAAGATCGATGCCACGACGTTGTCGGTGTTCGAACAGGAACGCTGCGGGCTGGACATCGTCAGCGACGGCGAGCAGGCGCGTCAGCATTTCGTGCACGGTTTCCTGGTCGAGATCGACGGCGTCGACTTCGCGCGCAAGAAGCGCATCGGCATTCGCAACAACCGCTACGAGGCCGACTGTCCCACCGTCACCGGCCCGCTCCGGCGGCGCCGGTCTGTTCATGCCGAGGAGGCGCGCGCCGCGCGCGCAGCGGCGACGCGACAGCTGAAGTTCACCCTGCCCGGGCCGATGACGATCGTCGACACGCTGGCCAACGAGCATTACCGCGACAAGATCGAGATGGCGTTTGCGTTCGCCGACCTGCTGAACGAAGAGGCGCGCGAGCTTCAGGCAATCGGCGTCGACGTCGTGCAGTTCGACGAGCCGGCGTTCAACGTCTACATGGACGAAGTGCCGGAATGGGGCATCGAGGCGCTGCACCGCGCCACGCAGGGCCTCAGCTGCAAGACCGCCGTGCACATCTGCTACGGCTACGGCATCGAGGCCAACATCAAGTGGAAGGCGACCCTTGGCGAGCAGTGGCGCCAGTACGAGCGTACCTTCCCGCATCTTGATCGCAGCCGGATCGACCAGGTGTCGCTGGAATGCGCCAACGCGCGCGTGCCGCTGGAACTGATCGCGCTGCTGAAGACCAAGACGGTGCTGGTCGGCGCCATCGACGTGGCCACTGACGCCGTCGAGACACCGGAGCAGGTGGCGGCCACCATCCGCGCCGCCATGAAGCATGTCGACGCCGAGCGCATCCAGCCCTGCACCAACTGCGGCATGGCGCCGATGGCGCGCGACGTGGCCTATGCCAAGCTGCGCGCGCTGGCTGCCGGCGCCGCCATCGTGCGCAAGGAGCTGGGCCGATAGTCCTGCGCGGGCACGATTATCGCATGTGACGTGTGGTCGTTCCGAGCGGCGTGAATGCGCGACAGTCGATATCCACTGGCGCGTGGCCGCGAAGATGCGTGGAGGTGATGGGTAGGCGTTCGCACGAACCCGGATGGCTCGCACGGTGGCCGGTGACGGCGCAGTGGGCTGGCCTGCTGCTCTGTTCTGCCGCGCTGGCCGCCGGGCTCGAGGCCGTCGGAATGCCGGCGGCATTGTTGATGGGGCCGATGGCGGCCGGTGTCGTCTTCGGCACCAACAGCGCCACCATCCGCGTGCCGCGGCTGCCCTATGTCGGCGCGCAGGCGATCGTCGGGTGCCTGATGGCACGTGCCATGA
>JAHCJT010000267.1 GCA_026126245.1 Alphaproteobacteria bacterium | reverse complement strand
GATGGCGCGCACCCGGTCAAGGAAGCATGTGACGTCCGCCACCAAGTCGAATGGCATCATCCACACCATGCCGTATTGGGACGAGCGCTTTGCCGCGATGCAGGCGTCCTATCCCGACGTCACCACCGATCAGTTCCACATCGACATCCTGACGGCGCATTTCGTGCGCAACCCGCATTGGTTCGACGTCGTGGTCGGCAGCAATCTGTTCGGCGATATCCTGAGCGACCTTGGGCCGGCCGTCGTCGGCTCGATCGGTATCGCGCCCAGCGGCAACATCAATCCGGAGCGCGCCCATCCCTCGATGTTCGAGCCGGTGCACGGTTCGGCCCCGGATATCGCCGGCAAGGGCATCGCCAATCCCATCGGACAGGTCTGGTCGGGGGCCATGATGCTGGAGCATCTCGGCCACAAGGACGCCGCCGACGCCGTGGTGCGGGCCATCGAAATCGTGCTCGCTGGCGGCGGGCCCAAGACGCCGGACCTTGGCGGCAATGGCGGCACGCGCGATCTGACTCGGGCCATCGTCGAGGCGGTGAAATCAGCCTAGTCCCGGATGGAGGGACGCCATGGCGCAGTTTGCCCGGCTCGGCGTCGAGGACGGCGTCGCTACCCTGACGCTGGACGCGCCGCCGGTAAATGCGATCGATCTGCCGGTCACCGAGCATGTCGGCGCCGCGCTGAAGTCGCTGGTTGGTCGCGCCGGTGTCATCGGATTGGTAGTCACGGGCGCCGGACGTGCATTTTCGGCCGGCGTCAATTTCAAGGTCGTGCCCGGCTACGACCTCGGCCAGAAGCGCGCCATGGTGCGCAACATCAACGGCATCATCGCGACATTGTATGCCCTGCCTTGGCCGGTCGTTGCGGCCGTCAATGGGCCAGCCAATGGCGGCGGCATGGTTCTGGCGCTGGCCTGTGATGTTCGTCTTGCCAGCGAGACGGCGCACTTCGCCCTGGGCGAGGTCACGGCGGGCATTCCGTTTCCGGCCGGCCCGCTGGTCGTGCTGGAAGATGCGCTCGATGCGCCGGCGCGCCGCGACCTGGCGTTGACCGGCCGCGGTGTCGATGCCGCCGAGGCACAACGACTTCGGATCGTCGACCGTCTCGTCGACCCGGCAACGTTGCTGGCGCAGGCGACCGCGACGGTGCGCCAACTGGCGGCGGCGCCCGGCTATCGGACGGTGAAAGCGCAGTTGCGGCAGCACGCGGTGCAGCGCCTGGACGCAATCGTCGCCTCCGACAGCGATCCCATGCTGGCTCACTGGGTTTGATCAGGGCGCCACGGCACGACCGGCCCTAAAGCCGACGCGCGGAAGGGCCCCGCAGGGCCCTTCCGACCAGCACTGGTTCTACCACCATCTCGGCCAGTGCCGGTTCGGCGAGGCGCCGGGGCCGCCACGCCAGCCCGGTGGATTTTCCCAGTTGGTGCCGGGACCGCCGCGCCAACCCGGCGGGTTGTTGTCGCCGGGGCGCTGCCACCAGGGGCGGTGGTAGACATGCCGGTCGGGCGAGGCGCCGGGTCCGCCGCGCCAGCCCGGCGGGTTTTCCCAGTTCGTCCCCGGGCCGCCACGCCAGCCCGGCGGATTGCCGTCGCGGTCATGCGCCATGGCCGGTGTCGCCGCGAGCGCAGTGGCCGCTACGGCCGCCATCGCCATCACCCTGAGCTTCATTGTGATCATCGGTGCTCTCCGATCTCAGCCTGGGACCGGCTTGTCCGGTCTTGTCAGGCTTACGAACGGCAGGGGTCGGCCATCCCCGGCACCGTGGCGGTCCTACGTAACACTTTCCGGCCGTCGAAGGCGGCGAGCCGTCGCCTCATCAGACCCGCAATGTGTCCAGTCGCACGTCGACGTGGCGTTTGACCTGTCCGGCTTCGTCGCGAATGGCCAGGTTGAGTAGGCCTTCCCACCAGTCGATGTCGATGGTGCCGAAATTCGGCAGGCCGTAGACCGCGCCGAGGCGATTCGGCCCGACTTCGTTGGGCGTCGGAAAGAATTTGTTCAGTCCGCTCGAGGTCGCCTCGACCAGCGGGTAGGGCACGCCGCTGGTTTCGCGGTAGAGCGCGCCCAAGTGCCGATCGCCGGAGATCAGCACCACGCCGTTGGCGCCGGCGGCGCGGATCGTGTCGTAGAGCTTCTGGCGCTCGCGCGGGAAATTTCCCCAGCGTTCCCAGCCATGGCCATCGGCCACGATCTGGATGCCCGAGGCGATCACGCGCAGGTCGGCCGGCTGGCGCAACTGCTCGGCAAGCCAGGTCCACTGCGCCTCGCCGAGCATGGTCTTCGACGGATCCTCGTCGGGCAGGTACCGTTCCTTGCCCGGCGCGTTGCGCGCATCGGTCGGCCGCCAAGGCGACTTGAACCAGCGCACGTCCAGCAGGATGACCTGGACGCGCTGGCTCTTCTCGCCGAACAGGCGCGCATCGTAGAGGCCGTCGCGGCTGCGCCGCGCGTCGTCGGCCGGCACCTTCCAGAAATCGAGAAAGATCGACTTCGACTCGTGCTTCAGCGCGTAGCCGGCGCCGCCATCGTTCTGGCCGTAGTCGTGGTCGTCCCACACCGCCATGTGCGGCACCTCGCGACGCAGGCGGGCATAGCCGTCGATCTTTTCGGTGGCGGCATAGGCGGCGCGCAGGCTGGCGACATCGGCAGCCATGCCGTTGGCGTAGTCCGCATAGACATTGTCGCCGAGGAACAGGAAGAGATCCGGCTTGTAGGCCAGCACGGCGTCCCATACCGGCTGCGGCTTGGTCTGGTCGGCGCACGAGCCGAAGGCGATGCGGGTGAGGGGGCGCGCCTGGGCCAGTGCCGCGCGACCGACGGCGGCACTGGCAAGGGATACGACGAGCGCCTCGCGACGACGCAGGGGACGCGGCATGGGAGCCTCGCTGCAGCGTGACGGCGACCGACCGTCACCAATAACAGACTCCAGTTTACGTCGGCCGCGCGACATGTGGGTGACGATGTTTGGCCCGGTCGTTGTGAGATGTTCGGCTTGGCACAGCGCCGCACGGCCCTTGCCGGCGCGCCGGGTTCGCGGTCGACAAACGAAAAGGGGCCGCTCTTGCGGCCCCTCCCTGTGGTCGGCAATCCCGGCGGGATCAGACCGAGTAGTACATCTTGTATTCGATCGGCGCCGGCTGGTGTTCCCAGTTGTAGACCTCTTCCCACTTCAGCTCCATGTAGGCGTCGATCTGGTCGTCGGAGAACACGCCGCCCTTGGTCAGGAAGCTGCGGTCGGCGTCGAGGCAGTTCAGCGCCTCACGCAGCGAGCCGCACACGGTCGGCACCGCCTTGAGCTCCTCCGGCGGCAGCTCGTAGAGGTTCTTGTCGATGGCATCGCCGGGGTGAATCTTGTTCTGGATGCCGTCGATGCCCGCCAGCAGCATGGCCGAGAAGGCGAGGTACGGGTTGGCGCTCGGGTCGGGGAAACGCACCTCGACGCGCTTGCCCTTGGGCGAAGCGGCGTAGGGGATGCGGCAGGATGCCGAGCGGTTGCGCGCCGAGTAAGCCAGCAGCACCGGCGCCTCGAAACCGGGGATCACCCGCTTGTAGCTGTTGGTCGAGGCGTTGGTGAAGGCGTTGAGTGCCTTGGCGTGCTTGATGATGCCGCCGATGTAGTACAGCGCCGTCTCCGACAGGTCGGCGTAGCCGTTGCCGGCGAACAGCGGCTTGCCGCCGCTCCAGATCGACTGGTGCGTGTGCATGCCCGATCCGTTGTCGCCGTAAAGCGGCTTGGGCATGAAGGTCGCGGTCTTGCCCCACTGGGCGGCGACATTGTGCACGCCGTACTTGTACTTCTGCACGTTGTCGGCGGTCGTCACCAGGGTCGAGAAGTTGAAGCCCAGCTCGTTCTGGCCCGGCGCCACCTCATGGTGGTGGATCATCATGGTCAGGCCCATCTCGTTGAGCACCGAGCAGATCTCCGACCGCAGGTCCATCAGCGAGTCGACCGGCGGCACCGGGAAGTAGCCGCCCTTGACGCCCGGGCGATGGCCGAGGTTACCGCCCTCGATGTCGGCACCGGTGTTGTGCGGCGCCTCGAGGTAGTCGAGCTTGTAGAACGAACCGCGCATCTGGACGTCGAACTTGACGTCGTCAAACACGAAGAACTCCAGCTCGGGCCCGAAAAAGGCCGTGTCGCCGACACCCGATTGCTTGAGATAGGCCTCGGCGCGCTTGGACGTGGCGCGCGGGCAACGGGCATAGCCCTGCATGGTCGACGGCTCGATGACGTCGCAGAACAGGATCAGCGTCGTCTGCGCGGCAAAGGGATCAAGCACGGCCGTCGCCGGATCCGGCATCAGGATCATGTCGGACTCGTTGATCGCCTTCCAGCCGGCGATCGACGAACCGTCGAACATGACGCCATCCTGGAACGTGCCCTCGTCGACGGACGGTGCGGTGTAGGCCGTGTGCTGCCACTTGCCGCGCGGATCGGTGAAGCGGAAGGACACGAACTTGACGTCCTTCTCCTTGATCATCTGCAGAACGGATTTGGCGTCGGCCATGTTCCCTGCGTCCTTTCCAGTATGCCTGTAGTTTGGTGTCTCGCCTTGGTCCTCGCCGCAGGGGATCCCCCGGACCCCGCGCGGCTTGTTCAAACGGCTCCGTCAGACCGCCTCGTTGCCGCGTTCGCCGGTGCGGATGCGCACCGCTTCCTCGATGGGCGACACGAAGATCTTCCCGTCGCCGATTCGCCCGGTCTGTGCCGCGGTGCGGATCGCCTCCACGGCCTTCTCGACCATCTCGTCCTCGATCACCAGCTCGAGCTTCACCTTGGGCAGGAAGTCGACGACGTATTCCGCGCCCCGATAGAGTTCGGTGTGGCCCTTCTGCCGCCCGAAGCCCTTGGCCTCCAGCACCGTGATGCCCTTGAGTCCGATGTCGTTCAGCGCTTCCTTCACTTCGTCGAGCTTGAATGGCTTGATGATCGCCTCGATTTTTTTCATCGCTCGCCCGCCCGAAGCTGCCGCGTCACTATTCTTTCGGCTGCCGGACGGCGCCGATGCGCAGCCCTAAACAGCACATTTTGTGCCAATCCAGCCCATCCGGTGAACAAGATGGCCGCCCTGATCGGCGGTTGGTCCTATAGCCCACTTTCTGAAATTCGGCATGAGCAAAATATATTCATTTTGTCCAATAATCATGCATTTCAGCCTGTGAACTGGACGCGGGATAGGCGCTCTGATTCGCGATCAGGCAGCGGGGTCGCCGGCAGCCAGGTGTGGCCGGGTCAACGCCGGCACTATCTCTCGCGGCTGCAAATGGGTAGAGACGGCAGGCACAAAAGCGCGGGTCGCAGGCATGAAGCAGGGCAACAGCGTCTTGGGCGGCTATGCCGACACCATCTTCGAGCAGATGTCGGCGCTCGCCCGCGAGTACAAGTCGGTCAATCTCGGCCAAGGGTTCCCGGATGATCCGGGGCCGGAGGACGTCCGCCGGGCGGCCGCCGACTATCTGATGACGGGCCACAACCAGTACCCGCCCATGTTGGGGATCCCGGAGCTGCGCCAGGCCGTGGCCGAGCACAACAAGCGGTTCTATGGCATCGACGTCGACTGGCAGCGCGAGGTCATGGTGACGTCCGGTGCCACCGAGGCGCTGGCCGATTGCCTGTTCGGCCTGATCGAGCCGGGTGACGAGGTGGTCGTCCTCGAACCGCTGTACGACTCCTACGTGCCGATCGTGCGCCGTGCCGGCGGCGTGCCGAAGTTCGTGCGCCTTGAACCGCCGGCGTGGGATCTGCCGCGCGATCAGCTGGCGGCCGCCTTCGGCCCGAAGACCAAGCTGCTGTTGCTCAATTCGCCGATGAATCCGGCGTCCAAGGTTTTCAGCGCCGACGAGCTGGCGTTCATCGCCGGGCTGTGCGTGCAGCACGATGTCTTCGCCGTGTGCGACGAGGTCTACGAGCACATCGCCTTCGACGGCCGGCCGCACATCCCGCTGATGACCTTTCCCGGCATGCGGCAGCGCACGGCCCGCATCGGCTCATCGGGCAAGACGTTCAGCGTCACCGGCTGGAAGGTCGGCTACATCACGGCCGCGCCGGAGGTGCTGAAGCCGATCCTCAAATCGCACCAGTTCGTCACCTTCACGACGCCACCCAACCTGCAATGGGGCACGGCGCACGGCCTGCGCAAGGACGACGCCTATTTCGCCAGCCTTGCCGGCGATCTGCAGATCAAGCGCGACCGCCTGGCCAAGGGCCTGCGCGCGATCGGCTTCGATGTGATGCAGGCACAGGGGACGTACTTCA
>JAHCJT010000266.1 GCA_026126245.1 Alphaproteobacteria bacterium | reverse complement strand
GTGAACATCGCGTCACCGGGCCTGGCGAACGCCGGCGATCCGGTCGCGCGGAACGCCACCACAGTTGAGCGGCAAGGCGCGCGGCGGTAGGTAAGCCCGACAAGTGCCGGATTCCCGTCCGCATCATGAGCCTGTCCGTCCCGACCGCCGCCCTGCCCTCACACGCCCCGCGCCGCCGTCCGGGCGGCCTGACGATCGCGGCCGGCGTCGTCGGGCTGCTGGTGGCGATCCCGATCCTGGGCGTGCTGGCGCATTTGTTCCGGCCCAGCGGCGGCGACTGGCGCGGCATGGTGGGCACGGTGCTGCCGGCCTACCTGCTCAACACGCTGTGGCTGCTGCTGGGTGTCGGTGCCGGCACCGCTTTTGGCGGCGTGACGACGGCGTGGCTGATCGTGATGTGCCGCTTTCCGGGGCGACGTGTCTTCGAATGGGCGCTGACCCTGCCGCTGGCCGTGCCGGCCTACGTGCTGGCCTATGTCTACGCCGATTTCCTGCAGTTCGCCGGCCCAGTGCAGAGCGCGCTACGCGACGTCTTCGGCTGGGGTGCACGCGACTACTGGTTTCCCGATATCCGCTCGCCCGGCGGCGCGATCATGCTGTTCAGCGTCGCCCTATATCCCTACGTCTACCTGCTGGCGCGCGCCGCCTTTGTCGAGCAGTCGGTTTGCGCCATCGATGCCAGCCGCACCTTGGGCGCCGGCGCCACCGAGAGCTTCTTCCGCGTGGCGCTGCCGCTGGCGCGGCCGGCGATCGCCGCCGGCGTGGCGCTGGCGTTGATGGAAACCCTGGCCGATTTCGGCGCCGTCGCCTATCTCGACGTGCCGACGTTCACCACCGGCATCTACCGCGCCTGGTTCTCGTTCGGCGACAAGGTGGCGGCTGCCCAGCTCGCCGGCGCGCTGCTACTGTTTGCGCTGGGCCTGTTGCTGATCGAGCGCACGTCGCGGGCATCGCGCCGCTTCCATCAGGCAACGCAGCGCTACCGTGCCCTGCCCTCCTTCCATCTCACGGGCTGGCGCGCCGCGACGGCGACGGGCATCTGTCTTCTGCCGGTCGTGGTCGGCTTCGCCCTGCCGGCGGCGATTCTGCTGCGCTTCGCGCTGTTGTCGGGCGATGCGCAGTGGGGCGCGCGCTATCTCACACTGACCGTCAACAGCGTCACGGTGGCTGCTCTGGTGGCGCTCATCGCGGTCGCGCTGGCGACGATCGTCGCCTACGCCGCGCGCGGCACACGCGGCACCACGGTGCGCTGGCTCGCGCGCTTGGCCGGCATGGGCTACGCCGTGCCCGGCGCGGTGATCGCGGTCGGCATCCTGGTGCCGCTGGCCCTGTTTGACAATGTGCTGGACGCCTGGATGCGCGCCGCGGTCGGCATCTCGACCGGACTACTGCTGACCGGCTCGATCGCCGGCATCGTCTACGCCTGCGTCGTGCGCTTTCTCGCGGCCGGCCTGCAGAGCGTCGAGGCCGGTCTGGCACGCATCACCCCCGGCATGGACGGCGCGGCGCGCACCCTGGGCGCCGGGCCGGTCGAGACGCTCAACCGGATCCATCGGCCGCTGCTGCGCGGCGGCCTGGCCAGCGCCATCCTGATCGTCTTCGTCGACACCATGAAGGAATTGCCCGCCACGCTGATGCTGCGCCCGTTCAACTTCGACACACTCGCCGTGCAGGCCTACAATCTGGCCCGCGACGAGCGGCTGGCTGAAGCCTCGACGGCGGCGCTGACCATCGTGGCGGTGGGCGTCCTGCCGATCCTGCTGCTCACGCGGGCAGCCCTGCGGGCACGTCCCGGGCATGGCTGAGGAGGTCGTCGGGCCGGCGGTCTGCGCATCGCGCCCAGCCGGCGAGGGGAAGTCCCGACAGGAGCGTCAGCATCAAGGGGAACTCGCGCCATGAACAAGCCGACACGCCATCGCGGCCCCCGAATGGTCCATCGTGAACGCAATGGCACGTCGCGGCTGTTCGCCATGGCGTTCGGCCAGTTCTTCCAGCGCGTGTGCCACATCTACCGGACACTCGCCGAGGGCGACATCGATCTGGCCATCATCGCCAGCGCCGCGGCCATCTCCGGCATCGAGGGCAGCATGCGCGACGAGACCTTCCGCCGCGAGTTCGCCGATATGCAGGCGGTGGTCGGCGAAGCGCGCCAGCGCGGCTGCAATGCCCTGTCGATTGCCGAGGCAACGGGCCTGCCGCGCGAAACGGTGCGGCGCAAGATGAAGCGGCTGGTCGACATGGGATTCCTCGTGCATCGCGGCGTCGGCGACTACGTCCTGCGGCCCGGGGTCATGCAGTCGCAGCCCTACTCGCGCATGCTGGAAGACATCTCGACCGAAACGCTCCGGTTGATGAACGACTGCCTTGAACAAGGAATCTTTGTCGTCGAGCCGCCGGAGGCTTGACCGCGGGCGCGCGGCCGCCACCGCACGCCATCGCCCAAATTGGGCAATCTGCTGGAATTGTGATCAGCAATTTCCCATTATAACGCAATCATAAGGTCGCGGTTTTTGAGATTTCAGATCAATTGAGGCGCCGGCCTGTCCACGGCCCCTCGCGAGGATGGCGAAAGAGCTTATGAAAATCCTAGTGGTTGATGACGAGGCCGACATCGTCGAGGAGCTGTGCGGCTTCCTGGAGCGCCGCGGTCATGACGTGACCGGCGTCGGCGGCGTCGAACAGGCCCGTGCGGCACTGGGCGCCGGCACGACATTCGACGTCGTGGTCACCGACATGCGGATGCCGCCCGGCACCGGTGTCGAGGTCGTCTCGGCCTGCACCGAACTGGCCCGCCCGCCGGCGGTCGTCCTGATGACCGGCCAGGCCAGCGATTCGGATGTCGAAGACGCGATGAAGGCCGGCGCGCGGTCGGTGATCTGGAAACCCCTGTCGCTGCGTAAGGTCGCCGACACGCTGGTTCAGGTGACGACAAGCGACCCGGCGAACACCTGAGGCCGGCGCCGCCCGCGACTGTGACCGGCACCGGCTGGCGCGCCACGGAAGCGCCACGCTCCGGCACCAGTCGAGGCGCGGCCGACACGCCGGCGCCGTAACCCCGCCCCATTTCAGGATTTTTTGTCGCTGCGTGCCGTCGCAGTCTTGCCGCGGCGCGGGTCGCAACGCTATAGACGCTGCATCGCCGTATCGGCGCCGACGGGTCGGCGACGAGGAAACAGGCACAGGGAAAGAGCCTCGCAAGGTTCGACGCACGTCGCTGTCGGCTTCGGTCGGTTCGATGTACGGTTTCCCTGGCGCCGGCGCCGCCTCCCCCAGCGGCGCGAAGGTGACCGAACCGGGCACACCGCCGAACGGCACGCGACCCAACGACGGTCCTTGTCCGGGGAAGGCCATCTGGTGTCGATGCGTGCCGACGACCGACAGTCTTCTTACCGCCTGAGCGCGCTGGTCGCGCTGCTGGTCATTGTCGCCGCCACGTTCCTGGGTTGGCGCATCTTCAGCGGAACGATCGAGCCGCCGCCGATGGACGGCCAGTTGTACGGCGTCACCTATGCGCCGTACGGCAAGGACCAGGACGCCATGGCGTTCGGCTTCGCCAAGGAGCGCGCCGCGCTGATCGAGAAACAGCGCGCCGATCTGGCGGAGAGGGAACGTACCGCGCCGACGGCGGACGCACGCGCGGCCGCGGCACGCGAACGTGCTGCCCTGACCGACGACTCGAGCGCCCAGGCAGCGCGCCTGCGGCACGGCCCGCGACGCGAGCAGATCGAGATCGACATGCGGACCCTGGCCGGCCGGGTGCGCTATGTGCGCACCTACTCGGCGCTGGACGGCGTAGAGGACGTGCCGCGGATCGCCGACCAGTACGGCCTGAAGGTGGTGGCCGGCGCCTGGGTCTATGACCATGTCGGCATCACCAGCGAGCAGAAGGGCCTGCTGCCATTCTACCGCGAGCAGACGGCGCGCGAGATCGCGTCGCTGATCCGCATCGCCAACGCCAACCCCAACGTCGAGCGCGTGCTGGTCGGCAACGAGACCCTGCTGCGCGGCGAGATCTCGCCACGGCGGCTGATCGAGTACATCCGCCAGGTCAAGAAGAACGTGAAGGTGCCGGTGTCGACCGCCGAGCCGTGGCACATCTGGCTCGACAATCCGGAACTGGCCCGCGAGGTCGATTTCATCGCCGTGCACATCCTGCCCTACTGGGACGAGGGCGCCGGCAAGAGCGGCGCCATGGCCTATCTGAAGGACAAGATCGGCGAGTTGCAGCGCAGCTTCCCCAACAAGAACATCGTCGTGACCGAGGTCGGCTGGCCATCGCATGGCGCGGCGCGCATCGGCTACGACAAGGGCGGCATGGGCGTGAAGGTCGCCTCGCCGGCCGAGCAGGCGCGCCGCGTGCGCGAGGCGGTCGCCTGGCTGCGCGAGCAGAAGATCGACCATTTCGTGATCGAAGCCTTCGACCAGCCGTGGAAGTCGCGCGACCTCGAAGGCCTGGCCGGCGGTTACTGGGGACTGTTCAACGCCGACCGGCAGCAGAAATTCGACTGGACCGGACAGGTGACCGTCTTCGGCGTGTGGTGGAAGCTGGCGCTGTGGACCTTGGCGCTGACGCTGCCCGTCTTCGGCCTGTTCCTGTGGTTCGTGCGCAACGTGCGCTTTGCCGGCCAGCTGGTGTTCGGCGCGGTCACGGCCCTGGCCGGCGCCGGCATGGTCTATGCCGGCTATGTCGCGGCCGGCACCTACATGGTCTGGTACCAGATGCTGGGCTGGTCGCTGCTGATGGCCTTCCTTCTGGCCAGCCTGGCGATGGTGCTGGCACAGGCGATGGAACTGGCGGAAACCATCTGGCGGCGGCACTGGGCGCGCGCCATTCCGCCGGCGAGCGACGTGCTGGCGTCGCTGCCGGCCATCCGGCGCTGGCCCAAGGTGTCGCTGCACCTGGCGATCTGCAACGAGCCGCCGGCCATGGTGAAGGAGACGCTCGATTCGCTGGCCGGGCTCGACTACCCGAACCTGGAAGTCATCGTCATCGACAACAACACCCGCGACCCCGCCGTCTGGCGCCCCGTCGAGGAGCATTGCAAGCAGCTCGGGCCGCGCTTTCGCTTCTTCCACTTCGACGTCATGAAGGGCTTCAAGGCCGGCGCGCTCAATCACGTGTTGAAGGAGACGGCACCCGACGCCGAGATCATCGGCGTGATCGACAGCGACTACGTCGTGCGCAAGGACTGGCTCAAGACGCTGGTGCCGCAGTTCGACGACCCGCGGATCGGCTACGTGCAGGCGCCGCAGGACCATCGCGACTGGCGCGACGACCGGTTCAAGGAAATGCTGCAGTGGGAATATGCCGGGTTCTTCGATATCGGCATGTGCCTGCGCAACGAGTACGACGCGCTGATCCAGCACGGCACCATGACCCTGATCCGCCGCAGCGTCATGGACGAGCTCGACGGCTGGGCGACGTGGTGCATCACCGAAGACACCGAGTTCGGCCTGCGCGCCATGGAGCGCGGCTACGGCGCGGCCTACAGCCGCGAGCGCTTCGGCCAGGGGCTCACGCCCGACAATTTCTCGGGCTACAAGAAGCAGCGCTTCCGCTGGGCCTATGGCGCCATGCAGATTCTCAAGGGCCACTGGCGCAACCTGCTGAGCAGTCGCACGCGGCTGACCTTCTGGCAGAAGTACCATTTCGCCACCGGCTGGCTGCCGTGGTTCGCCGATGCGCTGAACGTCGCCTTCACCCTGCTGGGGCTGGTCTGGGCGTTCGGCGCGCTGGTGCCGATCGTGCCGCCGCTGGCGCCGCTGGGCGCGGGTCTGACCTGGCTGGCCGGCCTGGTCGGCGCCGAGGGACCGGTCGGCAACGCGCTGTCCTCGATGATGGCGTCGCGCACCTGGGGCACCCTGCCGCTGCCGCCGGAAGCCTTCGTGGTGCCGACGCTGGGGCTGTTCCTGTTCAAGCTGATCTACTCGTTTGCCCTCTACGGCACGCGCGTCGGCTGCACCCTGCGCCAGAGCATCGGCGCGGCCTTCGCCGGCCTGTCGCTGACCTATACCGTGGGCAAGGCGGTGATCTACGGGCTGCTGACCAGCAAGCTGCCGTTCATCCGCACCCCCAAGATGGACACCCGCGCGACCTTGGGGCGGGCGGTGGCCATGGCGCGTGACGAAGCCGCGATCGCGCTGGCGCTGTGGGTTGCGGCCATCGGCGTCTGGCTCGGCAAGGGCGGCATCGATCCCGAGGCACGGCTGTGGTCGGCGCTGTTGGTCGTGCAATCGCTGCCCTACGTCGCCGCCGTCTACGTGTCGCTGGTCAATGCCCTGGAGCAGATGCG